>JANMMQ010000553.1:0-6098 GCA_031373465.1 Ilumatobacteraceae bacterium
ATGTCGCTGCCAGCTCGAATGTCGCCGGCACACCGACGGCTTCGATGGCGACGTCCGCGCCGAGCCCGCCCGTGAGCGAGCGGATGATGTCCAACGGATCTTCCCGTGAGTTGTTCACCGTGACGTCCGCGCCGAACGATTTCGCAGCCTCGAGACGGCTGTCGGCCAGGTCGATCGCGACGACGGTCGTCGGGCTGTACAGCCTCGAGCCCATGATGGCAGAGAGGCCGATTGGGCCCGCACCGACGATTGCCACAACGTCCCCGGGGCGCACATGTCCGTTCAGCACCCCGACCTCGTAACCCGTCGGGAGTATGTCCGCCAACATCAACACGCACTCGTCGCTGACCCCTGCTGGAATGGGATACGTCGACAGGTCTGCGAACGGCACTCGCACGAGCTCGGCCTGTGTGCCATCGATCTTGTGGCCAAGGATCCAGCCACCTCCACCGAGACATTGGCCGGCATGGCCTTCGCGGCAGTACTGGCAGGTTCCGCATGATGTGATGCACGACACGAGGACGCGGTCTCCGACCTTCACCCGTCGGGTCGCGTCGCCGACGGCCATGACCGTTCCGACGGCCTCATGACCGAGGATTCGTCCATCGGTCACCGCCGGGACATCACCTTTCATGATGTGCAGATCCGTTCCACAAATGGTGGTTGCTTCGACCCGTACGATCGCATCGGTCCCGTCGATGATCACTGGATCCGCGACGACTTCCCATGCCTTCTGGTCGGGCCCGTGATACACAAGTGCCTTCATCAGTCACCCCTTCAATAGTTCGGAGTTTTCTGCTCCTACCGTCAACTGTGGGGCCGGTTCGAGGTTCCCGCCAGAGGCGAACGTCATGAGATGCCACGAATGCATTGGGTCATAGGATGCCGAGATGTTCGAGCTCACCCCTGACCTGATTGCCATGCTGAAATCGGTCGATACTCCGACCGTCTGCAACGCGCTGGAGTTGTTAGCGCCTGAACGCCGCGGGTATGGGTTCACCACCAAACCATTGGTGTGCACGCGGCCGGAGCTCGGCCCGGTGGTGGGGATTGCCCGTACCGCGACGATCGTCGCTACCCATCCAGCTGACTCGGACTCCGAGCAGGCATACGCGCGCGATTCGTACTACGCGTATATCGACGCCGGACCCAAACCGAGCGTCGTCGTCATCCAGGACCTCGACCGTGACAACGGCTACGGCTCGTTCTGGGGAGAGGTCAACAGCAACATCCACAAAGGTCTCGGATGCGATGCGGTGATCACGAACGGCAGCGTGCGCGACCTTCCCGACATCGCCGAGGGGTTTCAGATGCTCGCCGACCGCGTCGGGCCGTCACATGCCTTCGTCCATGTCGTGGACTTTTCAAGACCCGTGACGGTCGCCGGGATGCGCGTCTGCGACGGCGACGTCATTCACGCCGATCAGCACGGGGCCGTGGTCATTCCCCGGGGGGTCATCGGCGAGGTCCGCGAGGCGGCCGATCTGATCATTCGACGCGAGCGAGTGGTCATCAAAGCCGCGCAACAACCGGGTTTCGATGTCGAGGCACTGCGTAATGCCCAGCGCGAGGCAGCAGCGATCTGAGACGAAAGGCCTGGAACTCTCGGCGTAACATCGGATGTTTGTCAGCCAGTAGGGTGACTTGACATGGGGAACACGATGCAGACGGGTTCAGAACCAGAGCCCGCTACTGCTCTATTCGGGGGCGACGATGCGTAAAGACCTTTTGGACGTGGTGGTCTCGTATCTCGGCGACCGAGCATTGGTGATCGTCCGAGGTCAAATCGACCGGGACTCGCTATCGACGCTGCGTGCCGTGCTCGACGACCTCGACCTGAATGCAGACACGGTCATCGACATGGCCGACGTCCACTTCATCAACTCCAGCGGCCTCACGATGCTGGTCGCTCAAGCTGTACGGATGCGCGAACGGGACGGCGAGTTGCGCATCAAGAACGCGTCGCCCGCGGTCCGCGACGCCGTCGACATGTCCGACCTGGGGGCATTGCTGTACGGACGAGAGGCCGCGTGCGAGAGCGCTGCGAGCTGATTTCAGGTGTAGACCCCGCGGACGCGAGGATCGCTAGCCGGTCAAAAGGTTCTGCAGAGTGGCTGCTGCGTCGACGCCCTGCCTGCGCGGGGCAAGGATTCGGTAGTCGCTCAACACGTCGGTGGCGATGTTGAACGTTTCGGCGCCACTCGCATCGAACCCTGCCTCTCGAAGAGACGCAACCGTCATCGGTCCGCTTCCCAAGGGGACCATGCCGATCTCGACAAGCTCGTCGGGATCCTCGGGAAACGACCCACGACTGAGCAGGCGTTCAATGCGTTCTCGAAGTGTCATGGTCACCAACCTTTTCTGCGATTGAGGTCAACGCTACGGCAGATCTGAATGACGCAGGTCGACTCATATTCGGAGGTGCGACGCGCCATTGAGGTCGAGCACCGTGCCGGTCGCGATCTCGGCCAACGGACTGGCGAGGTATACGACCGCGGCTGCTATCTCGTCGACCCGTGCGATCCGACCGAGCGGGCTCTCGGCCGAACGACGCTCGGCTCCGTCACCCGCGAGCGCCTCAGCGGCCATGTCGGTGTCAGCGAACCCGGGTGCGACCGTTGTGACCGAGATGCCCCGTGGCCCAAGCGCACGAGCAAGCGATTGCCCGAAAGCCACGAGCCCGGCTTTGCTGGCTCCATACGCGGGTTGAGACGGCTCCCCCCGAAACGCTCCCCGCGATGAGACGTTGACCACTCGGCCACCGCGACCCATGTGGCGCATTGCGCACCAGGTCACGTTCGCCGCTCCAACAAGGTTGACAGCGAGGGTTTGCTCCCATGCACGCTGCCATTCTTCGTAGCTCGTGTCGTCGATCGGGTGAGGGATGAAGATGCCGGCGTTGTTGACGAGCACGTCAACGCTTCTGAGTTGTGCGGCGACCACGTCCACCATTGTTCTCACGTCCTCGGCATCCGCCAGATCAGCGTGCACGACAATGTGTCCGGCGCCCGGCAGAGCCGCGTGAACCGCATCTGCCTCGGCAGAAGACGACGAGTAGTGAATGGCAACGCGATCGCCGTTGGCTGCAAACGCGTGGGCGATAGCCGCACCAATCCCCCGCGATGATCCCGTCACCAGCACCGCTCGGCCGTGCTCAATCGTCACTGCCCCACACTAGAACTGCAGCCGCAGCACCGGTGTCCTCATCTGTCGGTACCGTGCATCAGCGTCAGCCAACTGAACGACAGCCGTTCTGCGAGCTGACGCTCAGCCGTCCAGGTTTCGTCGCGGGATGACAACGACTGTTCCGTCCGCCTGTTCGTGAACGGTGACCGATGCGCCGTAGAACTCGCTGAGCGTCTCGGCGCGCAACACGTGAGCCGCGTCGCCCATCGCCACGAGGTGGCCTTCGTGCAGCAGGGCCAGACGGTCGGCGTACAGACCGGCGAGGGTCAAGTCGTGCATCGCCGACACCACAGTGAGGCCGTTCTCACGGCGTAGGCGATCGACCAACTCGAGAGCCTGTTGTTGGTGACCGATGTCGAGCGCGCTGGTGGGTTCGTCGAGCAACAGCACCGGGGCCTCTTGGGCTAGGGCACGGGCGATCACCAGTCGTTGGCGCTCGCCACCGCTCAGTGTTCCGAGCAGACGGCCTTCGAACGAGACCAGGTCGAGCCGCTCGAGCACGTTGTGGACCATCGCCCGGTCGTGGCGCGACTCGTGACCGAAGTAGCTGACGTACGGGCTGCGGCCGAGCAGGACGTATTCGAACGCGGTCATGTCCTCGGGCATTACTGGCGATTGCGGGACGTAGGCGACCAGCGTGGCTCGGCGGCGCGCCGACCGGATCGATATCGGTGCGCCGTCGATCGCGATGACCCCTTCGTGGTCGACCAGCCCGGCAATCGCCCGCAGGAGACTCGACTTCCCTGCTCCGTTCGGCCCGATCAGGCACAGCCATTCACCCGAATGAATCGCGCAGGTGAATGGCACCAGCGCAACGCGCCGCTCGTAGGCGACCGACACAGCGTCGAGCTGCAGTGAGCTCATGCCATCGTCCTACGACTGCGGAGCAGGAAGATGAAGAACGGAGCACCGAAGAACGCAGTGACGACTCCGATCGGTGTCTCCGCTGGTTTCTGCAAGACGCGGCCCGGTATGTCGACGAGGATGAGGAACGTCGCTCCGACGATGAGGCTGAGCGGTAGAACGCGGCGATAGGAGGCACCGACCAGGAGTCGCACCGCATGCGGAACGATCACGCCGACGAACCCGATGAGCCCGCTGACGCTGACGACCGCTGCGGTGCCCATGGTTGCTGCGACCACGACGATGATCCGGACTTTGGCGACGTCGGAACCGAGTGAGGCTGCCTCGTCGTCGCCGACTCGGAAGAGGTCGAGGTGTCTTCTGTGGAGCAACAGGACAACCGAGCACACCACGACGTACGGCAGGACGAGGCGGACGTCTCCCCAGGTCGCGTTGGAAACGCGCCCGAGTATCCACGAGTAGACCTCGCGAATGACGTCGTTGTTGCGTTGCAACACGAAAGTCTGGATCGCGGTGAAGAGCGAGACGACGGCGACGCCGCCGAGCACCAGAGTCACACCCGATCGCGAGGCGCCGAAGGCTGCGCCGACCAGGTAGGTGATCATCACTGCGAGGAGGCCGCCTGCGAATGACACCACCGGAAGCGGGTCGACCGGCCAGCCGCTCGTCGCTTCTCGACCGACGGCGAAGATGATCGTCGCACCGAGCCCCGCGCCTGCAGCAACTCCGAGCAGATACGGATCCACGAGTGGATTACGGAACACTCCCTGGTAGCTGGCGCCGGCCAGCGACAGCATTGCCCCGACGATCCCTGCCAGTGCGACCCGCGGCATCCGTACGTTCCAGATGATGTACCAGTTCGCCGACGTAACACGGCCCGCCGGGCCGATCATCACGCCGAGGACGACCGCGATGATGAAGGCCGCGACCGCAGCGACCATCCACCACCGACGACCGTTCGACCCCGGCGTGCTCACCCGGCTGCCACGGCTTGGCTCACGACTGCGGAGATGTCTTTGATGTAGTCGACGATGCGTGGCCCCCACCGCGACGAGACGTCCGCGTCGACGACCACGACGCGGCCGCTGGTGACGGCCTTCAAGTTCGCCCAGCCCGGCCGAGCTGCAACCGTGTCAGGCGATTCGCCGAAGCCACCGTCGGCAAGAAAGATGAAATCCGGGTCGGCTTGGATGACCGACTCCGCCGACAGTTGCGGATAGTCGCTGGAGACTTCCTGGAAGTCGGCGATGCTCTGCAGGCCGAACAGCGCGTACACCTGGCCGATGAACGTGTTCTGTGTGACGCTGTAGTACGTGTTGTCCAGCTCGTGGTAGTAGGTCAGCGGTTGTGTCGGCTTCGGCGCGGCCTTCACCGCGGCATCGATCTCTGTCTGCATGGTCGACACGAGCTCGGCCGCTTTGCCGATGTGGCCGGTAAGTGCACCGAGTTGTTCGATCTGCGCGTACACGTCATCGAACGAAGTAGCCGCGGCGCCGACCCATGTTGACAGGCCGAGCGCTTCGAGCTGCTTGCTCAAGCCGGTCGAGTCATCTCCGATCACGACCAAGTCGGGTTTGAGCGCCGCGATGGCCTCGACGTTCGGCTGGTACCCGGACAGGTCGTGCGGCTTGTCGACGACCTGCGATGGGTAGTTGGACTGATCATCGACCGCCAGCACCTGTCCGTCGGCTCCGATCGCGAACAACATCTCGGTTGCGCTCGGCGACAGGCTGACGATCCGGGTGACCGGCGGCAACGTCGAGGTGGTCGATGCTTGCGGCGAAGATGCCTGACTTGCGACACCGGTCGTGCTACTTGCGACCTGGGTGTCGTCGCCACACGCCTGCAGCAAAAGCACGCTCGCCGAAACGGCTACCAGCGCACTCGGAAACGAGATCCGCTTCATGAAAATCCTCCATGGTTTGGAGGACAAAGTGGAAGGCGGTGGAGCGGTCCACCGCGAACCGCCCTTGCCTCGAGGGTCTAGGTTTCGCGAAGGGAACGAGGCGACCGGACTCGTCGTGTCGAACACGAACAACCGTTGCGGG
>JANMMQ010000562.1:0-11050 GCA_031373465.1 Ilumatobacteraceae bacterium
ACGTGAAGGCTGCCGACAACGGTGCCCGGCTCGGCGACGAGCTGACCAGGATCGGGTACGCCGGCCCGACGCCCGTGCCCGCGGCGACGTTCCCGCATGCATATGCCGAGCTGCACATCGAGCAAGGCCCCGTCCTCGAGGACGAAGAACTGACCATCGGCGTCGTCACCGGTGTTCAGGGGATCTCGTGGACGGAGGTGACCGTTACGGGTCAGTCTGCCCATGCCGGCACGACACCGATGCCGCTCAGGCACGATGCGTTGGCCGTTGCCGCGCGCGTGATCCATGAGATTCGGTTGCTCGCCGGATACTTCGGTGCTCCGCAAGTCGCAACCGTGGGCATGCTCGATGTCACGCCGAACCTGGTGAATGTCGTGCCGGCCAAAGTGGTGTTCAGCATCGACTTGCGCAACACCGACGAGGCAGTGTTGCAGCAGGCGGAGGCCGAAGCATTCGCTTCTTGCACCGCGTGTGCATCGGACGAAGGCTGCGAGGTATCGATGCGCACGCTGGCCCGATTCGAACCGGTGGAGTTCGACGACGGCATGATCGATCTTGTCGAGACCACGGCACAGAGGCTCGGTCACTCGACGCGGCGCATGCCGTCGGGCGCAGGCCACGACGCGCAGATGTTGGCAAGGGTCTGCCCGACCGCCATGGTCTTCGTGCCGAGCGTCAACGGTCTGTCGCACAACATCGCCGAGTACACCAAGCCGGAGGACGTCGAAGCAGGCGCCAACGTGCTGTTGCAGGTCGTCCTGGCCAAGGCCGACGACTGATAACCCCGTGAATAGCGAAGGGCGCCAGCAGTTGCCGGCGCCCTTCGTTGCTGTCTCCCCGACCTACAGGTGAATGGAATCGTCGATGAACTCGTTGGTGACGATGTCTTCAGGCTTCACGCCGGTCTTGGGTGGGCTGTCCTGGGCCGTGTAGACCGGAACTGCCTTGGTGATTAGATCGGCGACGCGGGTCATGTCGAACTTGCCCATCACGCCATCTGCGCCGTTGGCCACAAGACCGTCGGCCTTGATGGTCTTGACCGCGTAGTCGGCAGTGCCCTGGTCGTACGTCCAACCGAAGTCGCCACCGAACTTGGCGACGGCATCGAGGATCGTGGCGTTGGCACGTGCCGGATCGTTGATGTAGTCGACGCTGGCATGCTGGATGATCGGCACGAGCAACTTGAAGCAGTCGGCGTACTTGGTGATGTTCTCCGGCTTCGTCGCGATGGACTCGGCATAGTTGTTCCACCCGATGTCATTGATGTACTGGTACTTCACCGGCTTCATCCAGCTCGGGTAGACGTGCTCGTACAGATACGGCTCTGCGGATCCGAAGCCCTGCTGAGCGGCTTTGCCCTCATCGGTGATGTACAGGTTCGGATCACCCTGGTAGGAGCCATCGACCTGGCCAGCCTTGAGCACACCGGTGCTGGTCAGGAAGTCCATGTAGGCAGCGCCACCGAAGTAGCGGATCTTGATGTCGGTCTTGCCGAGATCGGGGATGCTGGTGATGTCCGGATACACCGCCGGGTCCCACATGATCATCTGCGGGTTCTTGTTGAATCCGGCCTCGATCGCGACGCTGGGCTTGGTAGCCGAGTTCTGGATTGCTTCGTCGGTGTAGATGTAGGCGAGAAGAGTGTCTTCGGCGTTGTACAGAATCGTGGTCGGGCTGTCGAAGTGCTGCGCTGCGCCGCCCGAACGGATCTGGAGCTTGACGCCGGTGTCATTGCCGTCCTGATCGATCAACGGGCCGGTGACGTTTGCCTTGGCGGCATCGATCGTGTAGCCCTTGCCGATCATCTGATAGACAAAGCCGTGCTCTGCCTCTGGCATCCAGTCGGTCTGCAGGTTGACGACGTCGGGGCAGACGCCTTTCAACGTGACCCCCCCAGAGCCCGCCGTGGTTCCTGCCGTCGTGGCTGCCGTGGTTCCTGCGGCAGTCGTTGCTGCAGCAGAGGTGCTGGCTGTCGTGCTGGCTGTCGTGCCCGCTGCTGGCGTCGTGCCGGCGGCGGTGTCGCTGGACTTCGTGTCGGAGCCGCAGGCCACGGCAACGAGCGAGACGCCTACGGCGACGGTGAGCAGCGATTTGCTGCGTCGGTTCTTCATTTGATTTCTCTCCCTTGGTTTTGGTTGTTCACGCTGATTTCGATTCACGTCTGGCGCTTGCCCGCGTCGTACCAGGTGCCGATGGCCTTCTTGCCGATCCAGCCGAAAAGCAGGAACGTGAAGATTCCGAGCAGGCAGGCAAGGATGACGCCCCCGTAGAGCGGCGCATAGATGCCCTTGACACGATAGATGTCCATCACGATGCCGACGCCCGGCTTGCTCCCTGCCCGGAAGAACTGCTCGCCGACGACCGCACCGATGACCGAAAGGCCGGCAGAGATGCGAAAGCCCGTGAAGATGTTGGGCAGGGCGGAGGGCAGTTGAAGCTTGACCAAGCGGGTCCAACGCGAGGCGTTGCGCAATGTGAAGAGATCGTGTTGGCCGGGGTCGGCCGAGTTGAGCCCGAACAAGGTGTTGGTCACGATCGGGAAGAAGGCGATCATGATGCACACGAAGAATCGCGGTGTGAGACCTCCACCGAAGACCGAGTAGATCAGCGGGATGACGGCCAGAACGGGTACGGCCTGCAACGCCACCAAGTACGGGTAGACCGCACTTTCCATCCACTTCGCCTGCGACATGAGGACGGCGAGGCCGCAGCCGATGACGATCGTGATGGCCAGCCCACCGAACGCGACGATGCTCGTCCACTTGATGCCTTCGATGTATCGCTTGCGTGCGATCGGCCGCATGATCGTCTGATCCCACACCTGCAACGGTGTCGGTATCAGCCGCTTGCCGTCCTTGTCGAAGAAGAAGCGCAGACCCCAGTAGTGCATCATGTACCACAGGCCGATGAACACCGCGAGCAAGATCACGGGGGCCAGGATTTGACTGAGCGTGAACCGACGATCCGCCCGAGTCTCGGGAAGTAGGGCGATCTCGTTGGTGGCGGGCGGTGGCAGCTGAGGTTCGGCTTCGTCGGTGCCGACGACTGACGTGGTGGTGTTCACACGTGGGCTCCTCTCAGCTCTGCCGAGACCTCTCCGCACAGAATCGCAAATGCCGGGTCGAAGCGCAGCTCGGGTGAACGCGGGTAGTCGAAGGGGACCTTGAAGTCGCCGACGATCCGACCGGGACGTGAGCTCATCACCAACACCCGGGTCGACAGGAACACTGCCTCACTGATCGAGTGGGTGATGAACAACCCCGCGAAGCCTTTGCGTTGGAAGAGGGCTATGACCTCATCGTTGAGACGCTCGCGCGTGATCTCGTCTACTGCGCTGAACGGTTCGTCGAACAGGAACACCTTGGGCTCGAGCACGAGGGAACGAGCCAACGAGGCGCGCATCTTCATGCCGCCGGAGAGTTGCTTCGGATACTTCTTCTCGAAGCCGGCGAGACCCACCAGCTGGATCGCGTCATTGGCACGGCGCCGACGCTCGGCGGCCGGCATCTGTTCGAGCTCGGCCAGCAACTCGACGTTCTTCTGCACGTTGCGCCACTGCAGGAGCGTCGCGTCTTGGAAGACGTACCCGATGCTGGTGCCATCGACTTCGACCGTGCCGCCGGTGCTGCTGGTCAGCCCGGACGCGATGCGCAGCAGTGTGCTCTTGCCGCAGCCCGAGGGACCGACGATGGTGACGAACTCGCCGGCGCGCACGTCGAACGTCGTCTCGCGCAGTGCTTGGGTGCCGTCGGGAAACACCATCGATACGGCGCGAAAACTCAATGCAGGAGCAGCACCTGACTCGCCCATGGGCACAACCGTAGTCGTATCGGCAGTCGGGCCGAAGATTCCGGTCGTGCTCAATGCATCACCATCCCACCGGTAACGTTCATCGCCTGGCCGGTGCAGTACGAGGCCTCGTCGGAGGCCAGGAACAGCGCCATGTTGGCCACGTCGGACGGTTGGGCGAGCCTGCCCAGGGGAGACTTGGACGCCCAATCGCGGACCATCTCATCGGTGCGCGTCGCCGCACCCATCTCGGTCAGCACATACCCGGGGCAGATGCAGTTGACGGTGATGCCGTGCGGGCCGAGCTCCTTGGCGGCGACCTGGGTGAGGGAGATCACAGCGGCCTTCGACGCTGCGTAGTGGGCCTGGTTCGGTCCGCCGACCTTGCCGCCCATACTGGCCATGTTGATGATCGTCCCGCCGCCGCTCGCGATCATCGCCCTGGCAGCGACCTGAATGGTGACGAGCATTGCCCGAACGTTGACGGCGAAGGTCAGGTCCCAGTCGGCGGGGTCGATCTCCAGCAGCGGAGCCATCTTCAGGATTCCTGCGTTGTTGACCAGGATGTCGAGCCCGCCGAGGTCGTCGATTGCTTGCTTCATCGTCGCGATTGTCGCTGCGGTGTCGACGAGATCGACGCCGTAGGCACCACCGCCCAGTGACTTTCCGGTCGTCTCCAAACGATCGACATCCACGTCCAGCAGGGCGAGCTCGGCCCCTTCTCGGTGGAAGGTCGTCGCGATCTCGGCACCGATGCCGCGCGCCGCGCCGGTGATGAGAGCACGCCTCCCGGCGAGTCGGCCATGGTCTGTCCGCATCGGCTCGGAGTGTAGGGCAGGGAGTCCGACGGCTCAGCCGCGATCGCGTGAACGCTCTGTTTCCAGACTCGAATTGCAACGAACCACGATCCGGTCGGCCGGCCCGAACGCGATCGCCTCGCGGATCGTCGTGGCCCGCACGGCAACCTGATCCGCTGTCGGTCCCAAGCCCATTGCCGACCGCGCTCCGTCGGCGACCATGTGCAGAGCGTCAGCGGGAAGCACGTGAGCCGTGAGGATCATCAGTCCGGCAGTCTCCAACGGATCGCCCCGTCCGACGGGATTGAACGGGTCCTGCAGATTGTCGGCACCGGCGGCGATGTTGACGCCGGCGGCGCGAAGCGCCCTGACTGCGGTGACGCCCCGGGGCATCGCGACCTGGCAGTCACGGCCCTGGAGGAACAGATTGGTGTGGGGGAGGGCGATGACACTGATCTTGGCGGCGGCAACCTTCTCGGCCACCTCACGCTGGCGCAGTTCGGTCTGCAGCACTAGAGACACGCAATGACTTGCTGCGACCCGGTGAATGAAACCGGTGGCCACCACACGCTCGGCGAGATCCTCCAACGCCAGCATCGAAGGGTTCAGCGTCTCATCGGTGTGCAGGTCGACGGGCAAGCCGGCTTCGGCTGCGATGGTCAACAAACCATCGTTCGACGCCGCTGGATCCGATTCGAGGTGAGGGCATCCACCGACCACGTCGATGCCCATCGCGACGGCCTCGCGCATGAGCGCCCGTTGATTCGCGCCCTCGGCACCGATCGACGGCCACGCGCAGAGCGCGGCTACTTGGATGTCGATGAGCGCCCGCAGGCGGTCACGAACATCGATGAGCGCCTCGACCGACGTCAGTCCGCCGGCGAGCGTGAGATCGACGTGGGTGCGGATCGCCGTGCAACCGTTGGCCGCCAGCAGTCGGGCTGCGCGCTCGGCACGCTCGATCGTGTCGGAGACGGTGATCGAAGGGCGGGCAGCCTCCATGGCGAGGATCGCGCCCATCAGGTCGCCGGTCCGATTCTCGACTCGCTCGGCCAGGAAGGCCTTGTCGAGGTGGGCGTGAGGCTCGGCGAACGCCGGGAGCAGCAAGTAGCCGTCGTCGGCCAGTGCCTGCGCTGCGGACGTCAGCGCTTTCACACGAGGGGCGAACCCGTGATCGGGCGCCTCACGATCGGTTCGCCGAGGCGGGGGAACACTTCCTCGGCCACGAGGCGCATCTGTTCGATCATGTCCTCGCGGGTCAGACCCGGATAGTCGAGGAAGAAGCAGATGTGCTTGAGGTCGAGCAGGTCGCGCCAGTAGCCGATCGCGTCGACGGCGTCGTCGATCGAGCCGACGATCTGGATCCTCTGCTCGTTGCTCTCCTCGACGGTCGGGCAGTGGTTGAACTCGACCTTCGAGCCGTCTGGGTTGCGGTAGCTGCTGAAGCGGCCGTACGGCGAGAGGAACTTGTTGAACTCGTCCTGGCCGGGCCGTCCCTTGATCATCGCAGATTCACGCGTCTTCGCGATATGAAGGTTGAGGACCAGGCAGCGGTCCTCACCCGGGGCAACGGGGGTGCCGCATGCTTCGCGGATCTCGGAGTAGCGGTCCCACTTCTGCTTCTGGCTGTCGGCGTTCGCCAGCCAGTAGACCGCCTTGTGACCGGCCTTTGGTACGTACTCGATCGTCTCCGGCGACGTGACGGGCTGGTAGATGTCGACCTTGCGCAACGGCTTCGGGACGAGCGTCAGGTCGTTGACCATCGTGCCGCGGTCGGGGACGTCGTCGGGTGGGAGCACGATGTGCTTGCCGCGATAGCTGAACCGCTCCTGGTACCAGGCGAGCTTGATCACTTCCATCGACTCTTCGAATATCTCGCGGTTGATCCGGTCGTGCTCGGCAGACATCTCGTTGTCTCCGCTAGCGACAACAGTGCCCAACGCCCACGCCTCACGAGGCACGGTGCCGCGGCCGACGCCGAACTCCATGCGCCCGCCCGTGACGATGTCGGCAAGTGCGAAGTCTTCGGCAAGGCGCAGTGGATGCCATTGCGGAACGACGTTGAACATCTGCCCGAGGCGGAGATCTTTCGTTTGCATCGCCAGATGCTGTCCGAACTGGATGAGGTTCGGAAGTACCT
This sequence comes from Ilumatobacteraceae bacterium, assembly GCA_031373465.1. Classification (GTDB taxonomy): domain Bacteria; phylum Actinomycetota; class Acidimicrobiia; order Acidimicrobiales; family Ilumatobacteraceae; genus JAENVT01. Next base: position 6,727 of record JANMMQ010000562.1, read on the forward strand.
CGTAGCCCTCGTATTGGAAGTGGTGCTCGGTCAGCCACATCGTGTCGAAGCCAAGTTGATCAGCGGTGCGAGCCCACTCGACCAGGTTCTTGTAGCACTCGATGACGGAGTCGTTGCCGAAACGGCGTGCGGTCGGTGCTATCGACGGGTCCCCGGCGTCGGGCATCGGTACCGTGCAGAAGAAGTTCGAGTCGACTCGCATGCTCGAATCGTACTTCGGCCAGATGTTTCCCGTTCAGATACCTGCGGCTGTCCCGACCATCGTTCGTGGGTCCGCCGCACCCGCGCGGAACCCGTCGTTGTCGATCACGATCGCGTGTGCGTGGCCGAATCCGCTGTCGTAGGGCGGACGCGCCGCAACTGTGTGACCACGTTCGGCCAGGCCAGCTGCCCAATCATCCGGAGCGTTGCCTTCCACCGTGACTGTGGGTGCCTGTCCGCTGGTCCACGTGTCGAACCCGGTCTCAGGGCCCTGTAGCGCCCACCGCCCGGCATCCACGGCGGCGGCGGGCGACTGGCCGTAGCGGAAGAGCCTGGCTGCCAACTGCAACAGGATGTGCGGTTGGGCGTCGCCGCCCATCGTTCCGAAAACGGCGCGGAGCACGCCATCCGAGGTGGCCATCGCCGGGCAGAGGGTGTGCGGCGGCCGGTGGCCGGCCAGGAACTCGGCCGGGTGGCCCTCGCGGAGGTTGAAGCCGAGACCCCGGTTGTGCAGATTGATGCCGGTGCCGGGCTCGGCAAGGCCGGAGCCGAACCCGGCTGCGTTCGATTGAATCAACGAGACGCCCATGCCCTTTCCATCGATCGCGCAGAGGTAGGTCGTGTCGCCATCGCGACCGGGTGACCAGCGACCGGATGCCCGCTCGGTATCGATCAAGCCGATTCGCTTTGCAATGGCCGCCAGCAGCTCCTCGCCGTTCGCCGTATCACTGAGCACGTCAGGACGGTCGAATCCCGCCGCCGTCGCGGCCTCGATCAGCAAGTGAGCGAATCGGACGTCGTTGGGGTCAGCCGGCAGATCGAGGCGACCCGCCAGCTCGGCCGCGCCGAGCGCGAGGTATCCCTGCGAGCTAGGTGGCAGGGTCCAGAGATCGACGCCGAACGTGTTGACGGTCAACGGCGTGACCCAATCCGACACGGGCCGCGACAGATCCTCGTCCGAATAGAATCCGTCACCCATCGCCTTCAACCCCTTGCCGAACTCGCCGAGATAGAACGCGTCGCGCCCACCTTCGGCAATATCGATGAGAGCCCTGGCCGCGCCCGTTCGCACGACGCGTGCGCCGGGACGGGTGAGCTGCCCGAGGAGCTCGGCGAGGTTCTCGCTCGCACCTTCGTCTGCACGCGCCGCTGCCCCGACCAGCAGGGGACTGGCCGGGAAGCCCTGCGCCGCGAGAGCTATCGCCGGTTCCAGGAGGACTGACAGCGGCAACATCGCGAACCGCTCGTGCAGCGCGACCCATCCGTCGACGCAACCGGGAACCGTGACGGTTCTGATGTCATGCCGAAAGGGCATCTCCGTACGACCTTCGGCGCGCATCGCAGCAGCGTCGGCGCCAGAGCCCGCCCGTCCGGCCGAGTTGAGCGCGAACACCTCACCATCTCGGTGAACGAGCGCGAAGAGATCGCCACCCAATCCGCAGAGGTGCGGCGAGGTGACGGCAATCGCCGCGTTCGTGGCGATTGCCGCATCGACCGCGTTGCCGCCGAGCGTCAAGGCCCGCACTCCTGCCTGTGTAGCCAGTTGGTCTGCGCTGGCGACGACGGCCTGGGGCGAACGGACGGAATGAAAACGAGGGGAGGCCATGACCGGAACCTACGCTGCCGCGGTGCAGCGGATTCTCATCGGGCGAGTGGTGGCGACGATCGGGTCGATGGTGGCGTTGGTCGGCACGTTTCGGCCATGGGTGCGTTCGGGGGAGCGACAGCGCAGCAGCTACGAGATCTTCTCGCTGGTCGATCGACTCGGGATCTCGCGATCGAGCGTGGTCGGGTGGGGCTTGTGGCTGTGGCCTGTCGTGCCCTTCCTGCTGGTTCTGTCCGTCACGCTGTTGTGGTTCGCCCGTCGATGGCTCGCCGCCACAATCGTTGTGGTCGCTGTTCTCTACGCCGGCGTTGTCGCTGCTGCCGTCAGGTCGGCCCGACCGCCTTCGCGCGTCACGATCGAGCGCGGCCCGCTGATCACGCTGCTGGGCCTCGCCGGTCTGGTGGTCGGCGCCGCCCTAGCCCTCGCCCGTGGACCCCTTCCGAATCGTCCGTGACGAAACTCGACCTCGTCGCCCAGGGGTCCGCAGCGATCTGGGCGCCAACCTTTCCGCTGGCCACGACCGGTGAAACCACCTTGGCGCCCAGATCCGCACTCGAATCGTCCGTGACGAAACTCGACTTCGTCGGCAGGGGTGCGAGAGGGGTGTTCGGGCCATCTGGGCGCCACCCTTTCTCCTGACGAAGTGCGGTGAACCCGCCTTGGCGCCCAGATCCTGAACCCGTTTCGTCACTGACGATTCGGAAGGACCGTGGGCGCGCAGGTGGACGGGGCGGCGCCGGCGCACACTGCGACGGAGGGGCTAGGAGCGCCACTCTCCGCGGGATTCGAGGACTTCACGAAGGATGACCGGGCGATCGGTCATGATCCCATCGACGCCGAAGTCGAGGAGGCGTTGCATCTCGGATACATCGTCGATCGTCCAAACGTGGACCTGAAGGTCGAGTCGGTGGCATCGTTCGACGAACAAGCGGTTCACGATCGTCAAAGGTCCCTGTTTGACCGGCACCTGCGCGGCGAGACCGGGTGGACGGCGACTGAGACCGAACCGAAGCAGGCCGAGCTCGACCGGGCCGAGCGAACTGCACAACTCCAAGCCCAACGCCGCGCGTAGCCGTCGCAGCCGGCCGTCGCTGAAGGCTGCAACGCACACCCGGTCCAGCGAGTTCGTGCGACGAAGCGAAGCAATCAGCGCATCGACTGCGGCGTTCGACTTGCAGTCGATGTTGATCCGCGCCTCGGGCCACGCATCGAGCAGGTCTTCGAGCAACGGGATCGGTGCCTTGCCGTCGACGAGCGCCTTGGAGACCTCGGACCACGGCAGTTCACTGATCTTGCCGGGTCGACCGCACGTACGGAGCAGATCGTTGTCATGGAAGGCAGCCAGCACGCCATCCGCTGTCACCTGCACGTCGGTCTCGAGGTAGCGATAGCCCAGGTTGACCGCGTATTCGAAGGCCTGCATGGTGTTCTCAGGCACGTCACTCGCCCCACCTCGGTGAGCGAAGGGGAGGGGTCCGTCCCAGTCGAGGAACGGATGACGGGGCGTGCTCATGAGGCAAGTATCGTCGGTAAACATGGCTGAAACGATCACTGTTCGCTCGCCCTTCGACGACTCGGTCATCGGCGAGATCCCGGCCCAGACGGAACAAGATGTTGCTGCCGCCGTGGCCAAGGCAAAGACCGCGCTGAAGTCACCGTTGCCGTTGTGGAAGCGCGCCGCGATTCTCGACAAGGCGGCTCAGCTCCTGGCCGAGCGCCGCGACGAGTTCGCCACGATCATCGCCAAGGAGGCGGCGAAGCCGATCAAGACTGCGCGAGGCGAGGCCGAGCGCGCTGTGGGAACGTTCCAGTTCGCCGCAGCGGAAGCGCGCAAGCTGTCCGGGGAGATGATCCCGCTCGATGCCCTCGCTGCAGGTGAGGGCAAGTTGGGGTTCACCTTGCGGGTGCCGATCGGTGTTGTCGGCGCGATCGCCCCGTTCAACTTTCCACTCAACCTGGTCGCCCACAAGCTGGCACCGGCTATCGCCGCCGGTTGTCCGGTCGTGCTCAAGCCGGCCAGTCAAACGCCCTTCAGCTCCATCGCTCTCGCCAAGATGTTGATCGAGGAGTGCGGGCTGCCGGCCGACTACCTCCACGTCGTCACCGGGTCCGGCGGCACGGTCGGAAACGCCATCGTCGATCACCCCGACATCGCTCTTATCACCTTCACCGGATCACCCGACGTCGGCTGGGGAATCCGTGCGCGCGCCCCGCGCAAGCGCGTCGGCCTCGAACTCGGTAACAACGCGCCAGTCATCATCGAACCCGATGGCGATTGGAAGACTGCAGCAGCGAAGATCAAGGTCGCCGGTTTCAGCCATGCGGGCCAGAGCTGCATCTCGACACAGCGCATCTACATTCACACTTCGATCGCTGACGACTTCACCGCGGCACTGGTCGACCACGTGAATTCGCTCGTGGTCGGCGATCCGCTCGACGAGGCCACTGATGTGTCGGCGCTGATCTCGCGCAGCGAGCGCGACCGCGTCCTGTCGTGGGTGGCCGAAGCCGAAGCCG
>JANMMQ010000576.1:0-3314 GCA_031373465.1 Ilumatobacteraceae bacterium
CTGACCGGGCCGCAGTTGACCACTCTTTTCGGCGTGCTCGATCATCGACTTGGCGATGCGATCCTTGACGGAACCGAAGGGATTCTGGCCCTCGAGCTTGGCGACGATACGCACGTCAGGGTTCGGCGACAACCGGCTGACGTCGACCATCGGAGTGTTGCCGATCATGTCGAGCACGTTTTCGAATGGAACCATCACCACCCCCAACAACCGGCGGCTGACCGTCTATTCCGATCAACCTGATCAATCCTGTCGGGATTCTATCTCAGCCGACGGCGACGCGCTCCTCGGAGATCGTCCCGTCGACGATCTTGTAGCTGCGGGTCTCCGGCGCCTCACGCTTGAGCCCGACGATCACATAGTGCCAGCCGGGGTCCGGCGCCTGTTCAACGTCTGTCGGGCTCGGGAACGGCTCCGAGTGTGTGTGGCTGTGGAACACGCCGATGATCTCCGACCCTTCGTCCTCCGCTGCCCGTTCAGCGACGAGCAGCTCCTTCGCCGGGATCGAATAGATGCGCGCCGACGCGGCCTCATTGGTACACGCGACGAAACGATCGACGTGCTCGCCACGACCGACCAGCAGTCCGCATGCCTCCAGCGGGTACCCGTCGTAGGCGTGGCCGATCATCTCGGCGAAGGCGCGGTTGGCGAAGACCAGCATCGGCCGAAGGGTAGCCAGGCGCTCGTCGGCGAGGCGACCGCTACCCTCACCTGCCATGTCTCCTGCTGCGTCCGAGGATCGCAAGCTCATCGCCAGCAATCGCAAGGCGCGGCACGACTACTCCATCCTCGACACCATCGAGACCGGGATCGTGCTGCAGGGCAGTGAAGTGAAGAGCCTGCGGCTTGGACACTTGCAAATGGCCGATGCATATGCGCGCGTGCTCAACGGTGCGATCTGGCTCGACGGCATTCACATACCGCCCTATCAGTTCGCTCACGGCGTCGGGGCCCACGACCCCAACCGATCACGCAAGTTGTTGCTGCACAGCCGTGAGATCGAGCGCATCGCGGCAGAGGTCGCGCAGGAGCGGCTGTCGCTCGTTCCGTTGGCGTTCTACTTCAAGGACGGCAAGGTCAAAGTCGAGCTGGCGTTGGCGCGCGGTAGGCGAAAGGCCGACAAGCGCAACGCGATGGCCGAACGCGACGCGCAGCGCGACATGCAACGGGCGATGGGTCGACAAGCGAAGGGCCGCACCGACTGACGATCAGAGCGTGATGACCTGCAGCGTGGCCGCAGCGTGCAAGGCGACCATCTCCGGAGTCACCGCGTCATTGCCGGGAAGTTCGACGATGAACGCTGTCCCCCCTCTGACCTCGTGATTGACGTATTGGGTGGCAGTACCGGTGCAGCCGGCAGTACAGGGCGTCGAGGCAGTGGACAGTCCGACGATCGACGCAAACTTCATCGGGATCTCGAGGCGCGCGCCTCCTGGCGAGACACGATTCGCGTCCTGGTGCCAGAAGATAGTGATCTGCGGTTGGATCTCGGCAACGAACGCCTCGAGGGCCTTGGTCTCCGGCTGATCGGCGGGCGCTTCACCCGAGTACTGCCCGTTGTCGGCGGATCGGGGGATGTAGTTCCACTTGTACGAGACGTTGCGGTTGAGATCGACACCGTTGGCGTTCTGACGAGTGTTCGCCGCCTGGCCATCGGGGTTGATGCTGTCGATGAGCCACAGGTCGATGCCGGGTGGTGTCGGCACTGTTCGAATCAGTTGTGTGACGTCGTAGCCCTTGGCCTCATCGCCGTGGATCACACCGATCAGCAGGACGGGTCGGCCGCCCGGCGTGCCCATGCGATATGCGGTGATGTCGCGACCCTGCACCGACTGGCCGATGACGCGGGTCTCAGTAACCAACGATGGCGCCACGGTGGTGGTTGTCGTAGACGACGCGCTGGTCGTTGGTGCAATGTTTGTAGTCGTCGTTGTCGACGTGGGTGCTGACGACGTACTGGTCGCCGGCACTGTGGTGGTGGCGTTCGCTGTGGAGGGTTCACCGACGGATGTGGAGACATCTCCCCCGGTCGACGAGGGCTGAGTTGCCGTGCCCGAGTCCGATGTGCAGCCCACGACCACTTGCGACGCGACGAGGAGGCCGAGCCACCACGATCGCGACGTCATTGCAGCCTCGGACTCAACTGGGCGTGATCACGACGCCGCGGTCGCCGTACGGCGTCTTCCTCCGCTTGACGAGCTGACCGATCGTGTTGCCGAACCGGCTGATCGGAACCATCACGCCGTACTTTGCCTTCACCTTGGTGCGGATGCCCTCGAGTTGCGGGCCCGTGACGAGCTCGGCGGTGGCCTCCGTCGGCGACGTGCCTGCCTTGACACGACCTCGACCATCGCATGGCTGCACGATCACCTTCGACGTGTGAGCGAGTCGCTTGGCCTTGCCCGAGCCCGACGACGTCCAGAACCCGATCTTGCCCTCGTCGATCGGTGCCGCCCATACCGGTGTCGTGACAGGCGTCCCGTCGCGCTTGAAGGTGGTCAGTGCTAGGTACTTCTCATCGCCGAGGCTCATGGCGCAGAGGCTAACGCCGACGTTCACTCTCCTCCGCCGCGGTCAGGAACGCGGGCGAGCACGCGCAGTGCACACGGTCGCGCGTGAAACCGCAACGGCACGCGCAGGTCCGTCGGCTCGCCGTCGAGGGCGATCGCCAGTGATTGCTCATCCGAGTCGACGGTCAAGTGCTCGCCGGAGTACCGCATCATCAACGGAGCCGCGGCGACACCGCCGAGGCGCGCCCGAATCGCGTTGATGACCAGGCGCCAACGACTCGTCGTGGCGATCACGTAGGCGCAGAGCCGGTGATCGTCCAATGAGGTCCTCCGGCCCACTCGAACGCCGTGGTCATCGAACGAACCGTTTCCGACGAACAGCAACGCGGTGTCGATCGTCAGCGGTGGAGATTCATCGACGATCAACCGCAGGTGATGCACCGGAAGGCGTCGCAGCGTGCGTGCGATTGCCACCGGTGCAGCGCGGATCTTTCCCCATCCCAATCGCTGACGGATCTGGTCCCGGTTGGCGACCATCTCCGGGTACACGCCGATAGAAGCGTTGTTCACGAAGATCATGCCGTTGACGTCACCCACATCGGCCGCTGTGACTTCAGCTTCGGCCAAGAACGCCACGGCCTCGTCGAGATCGGCAGGCATGCCGAGATCCTTGGCGAAGTGGTTGAACGTCCCCATGGGCAGAACCCCGAGGACGATGTTACCGGCGACCCACCGCCGGACGCTACCCACCTCGAGCTAGCTCTAACGGCGCGACCACAGTCACAACTTGCTAACGTACAACCA
>JANMMQ010000582.1:0-6529 GCA_031373465.1 Ilumatobacteraceae bacterium
GGCGGAGGATTTTTCGATGACCGCTCTTGCCAAGCACTACGCCGAGATCTACATGCGATTGACGACGAATCGCCCAAAGCGCGGTCGACCGCCGACTCGGGAGTCCTTCTGGGACGGCTGGCGGCGCCGTATGATGGCCGACTAGCGCGTCCTTTGGCGCATCGAATTTTCCTGGAGATCTCATGCTTTGGATCATCGTGGCGGTCATCGCCATCATCGTCATCTACCCCATCGTCGCCTACAACGGGCTGATCCGACGTCGCAATCAAATCGAAAATGCCTGGTCACAGATCGACGTCCAGCTCAAGCGGCGCATCGACCTGATCCCGAACCTAGTGGAGACCGTCAAGGCATACGCAGCCCACGAGAAGGACACCCTCGACGCCGTCGTGCGGGCCCGCAACGCAGCCATCGCCGCGCCCGCAACACCGGCGGGCCAGGCTGAGGCCGACAACCAGATCACGGGGGCGCTGCGGCAGCTGTTCGCGCTCAGCGAGGCGTATCCGGACCTCAAGGCCAACCAGAACTTCCTGGCGTTGCAGGAGGAACTGACCGCCACCGAGGGCCGCGTCGCCTACGCCCGCCAGTTCTACAACGACTCGGTGCTCGGCTACAACAACAAGCTGCAGGCCTTCCCGACCGTGTTCTTTGCGAAGGCGCTGAAGTTCCAGCGCCGCGAATACTTCGAAACCGATGAAGCTGCGCGCCAGGTGCCCAAGGTCGAGTTCTGAAGCGCAACGACGCCGGCGTGGCGTCGCTCTTCCGTAGCCTTTCCATCGCCGTCCTGCCTTCCATCCCTATTCAGCCTTCCAGTCCCATCGAGACCGCCTCATGTTCGAACTGATCAAGGCCAACAAGCGGCGCAGCGCGCTGTTGGTCTTCTCGTTTGTAGTGCTGCTCTCGCTCGTCGGCGCGGCCTTCGGGCAACTCTTCGGAGCCGGCCCCGTCGGCACCATCATCGCACTCGTCTTTTCCGGAGCGATGGCCTTCGCCTCGTATTGGAAGGCGGACGCGATCGCGCTGGCAGTCAGCCGCGCCAAGCCGGCTGATCCGCAGCAGTATCAAAGACTGCACAACATCGTGGAAGGTTTGTGCATAGCTGCCGGCCTGCCGAAGCCGCGTGTCTTCATCGTGGACGATCCAGCGCCGAATGCCTTCGCCACCGGACGCAACCCGAAGCATGCGGCCATCGCAGTGACGACCGGTCTGCTCGAGAAGTTGAATCGCGTGGAGTTGGAGGGCGTCATTGCCCACGAGTTGTCGCACATACGAAATTACGACATCCTGGTTTCAACGCTTGCGGTCACCCTTGTCGGCTCGATCGCCCTGCTCACGAACATCGGCATGCGAATGATGTGGTGGAACGGTGGGCGGGTGCGACGCGAAGGTGACCGGGATGGAGGCAACCCCTTGGCCATACTTGGCCTAGTGCTGTTGATCTTCGCGCCCGTCATCGCCAAGTTGATGCAAGCAGCCGTCAGCCGTCGCCGTGAGACGCTGGCCGACGTCAGTGCAGTCCAGATGACGCGATACCCGCCGGGCTTGATCTCGGCACTCGAGAAGCTTCGCGAAGACACAACGGTCACGCATTCTGCTACGACTGCAACTGCACACCTGTGGATCGAGCAGCCCATGTCGGGTGTCGGCGACGAGGGCAAGTTCGGCTGGTTGAATCGCATGTTTGATACGCACCCCCCGCTCGAAGAGCGCATCGCATTGTTGAGGGAACTATGAAGTTGACAAAGTTCTTGGCCCTGGTGGCCGTCGCGTTACCCACCGTTGCCTGCTCGGGAAGCAGCGCGTCCCAGGACGCGACGTCGGTTCCGGAAACGTCGCCGGCGACGACTGCGCCGGGATCGACCAGTCCGACGACCGGAGAGTCCAGTACGACGTCGTCGTCGGCGTCGTCTTCGACGACCAGCACGATCGCAGCGGAGCCGGTGATGCCTCTCACGGGTCTGCCGGTGACAGACCCGGCGGTCGCCGCGCGAGTAGCTGTGGTCGTCAAGATTTCGAACGACCCGGGGGCGCGACCACAGTCCGGGCTCGACAAGGCTGACATCGTGTTCGAGGCGTGGGGAGCAGGCCCGACCCGATTCGCGACCGTGTTCCAGAGCAAGGACGCGCCGAACGTGGGACCGATTCGCTCGGCACGCACGCAAGATGTCGACCTCGTCGGATCGTTCAACGGCCCGATCTTCGCCTGCTCCGGGGGCAACAAGGGCGCCATCGCCGCCATCCGCTCATCCGACCTGCTGGTGCTCACCGAAGGGCAGGGGCCGGGATGGCGCCTCGACAAGAACCGTCGTCGGCCGCACGCGACGTTCAACGACACAGCGTCGTTGCGCCTCAATGCCGATCCGGGTCGACCCGGCCCGCAGCAGCAGTTTCAATACCGCAAAGCAGGCGTCGATGCCGCCGGCGAAGCTTCGTCGGGCTTCAAGTTGCACATCGAACAGGTGCGTGTCGAGTGGCAGTTCGACGCCGCGTCGAACAGTTACCTGCGCTCGCAGGACGGGAACCCGCACAAGCTGGCCGATGGCACCCGCGTGAAGTTCGACAACGTCGTCGTGCTGTGGATCGACTACGGCCACAGCCCGGCCGATGTGCGCTCACCCGACGGTGGAACGATCGGCAACGGTGACGCCGTGGTGTTCACCAACGGCAAGCAGATCCCCGCGCACTGGGCCCGGGCCGACAGGCTGAAGCCGCTCGCCCTGACGACCGCTGATGGCTCGCCGATCCTACTGACGCCGGGCACGACCTGGTTCGAGCTCGCCAACAGCGGCAAGGGCACGTTCCCGGGAACAGACGAGCTGGAAATTTTGCCCGCCTGACCTGCGTCGACAGCTGCAGGCTGCTGGCATGACGACCTTCCGGCCACCCGCTCTGCTACACATGGAACGATACAGACCCCCGCTCGAAGAGCGCTTTTGCACTGCTGAGAGACCTGTGAAATACACCAAATCGATTACGACATTCATCGTTGCCGCGCTCGCTGTCACAGCCTGCAGCAGCGGCAGCAACAGCGAGTCCACAGCGTTGACGACCCCAACAGCGGAGTCGACCGTGCCGGCCGCTACGGCAGCGACGACCTCGACTGCGGCCACATCGACGAGTGCGGCGGCGTCGACCACGACCTCGACGACGATCCCCGCCGACCCGGTCATGCCGTTGACGGGCCTTCCAATCGCTGACCCTGCGCTGGCCGGGCGCCCCGCACTGGTGGTCAAGATCGACAACCATCCCGAAGCTCGACCACAGAGCGGCCTCAACCAGGCCGACATCGTGTTCGAGGAGAACGTAGAGCAGCTCACCCGCTTTGCTGCTGTGTTTCAGACCACAGCGCCCGATCCGGTTGGACCGATCCGCAGCGGACGTGAGCAGGACGTGGAGCTGCTCGGTTCGTTGAACAAGCCGATCTTCGCGTGGAGCGGCGGCAACCCCGGGGTGACGGCAGCCATCAACGGATCCGACTTCGTCGTCGCCAACGTGCAGACCAACGCCCGCAATGCCAGCCAGTCGTATCGCTCTCGCGATCGGGGTGTGCCACACAACCTCTACGCCCAGGGCAGTGGCCTCTTCACGATGACCCCCGCGTTTGCCGGCCCGCCACCACAACAGTTCTCGTATCTCAAGGCCGGCGCCGCGCCAGTGGGCATCCCCTCCGGCGGAGTCGACGTGGCGATGGACGGCGTCAGCGTGACCTGGAAGTACTCAGCCAAGTCGAACAGCTACCTGCGCTTCCAGTCGGGCAAGGCGCACAACGACGCGGGCCTGGGTCAGGTCGATTCCTCCAATGTCGTCGTGCTCGTGGTCGACTACGTGCAGAGCGCTATCTACGCACCAAGCCCCATCGCCCAGACGATCGGTACCGGCGAGGTCTACGTTTTCACGGGCGGCACGGTGGTCCACGGCAAGTGGAGTCGCGATGATCGGCTGAAGCCGTTCACCTTCACCGCCGACGACGGCACCCCGATGTTGCTCACCCCTGGTCGCACATGGGTCGAATTGGCTCGCGTCGATTCGACCACGCTGCTCGGTGCGTGATGCTCCGTATCGAGGTCTACATGGTGGTCAGACCACCAGGTAGACCTCACTGAGTCCTTGGGTGAAGGATCGCTGCGGCGATACGCTACAGACATGACTTCGAGCACCTCCTCGCCGCGCGCCACCGGTACGTATCCGGTCAAGCGCGGCCTTGCCGAGATGTTGAAAGGTGGCGTCATCATGGATGTCGTCACCAGTGAGCAGGCCAAGATCGCTGAAGACGCCGGTGCATGCGCCGTGATGGCGCTCGAACGGGTCCCTGCCGACATCCGCCGCGACGGTGGCGTGGCCCGCATGAGCGACCCGGAGATGATCGAGGCGATCAAGGCTGCGGTCACGATCCCTGTCATGGCGAAGGCGCGCATCGGCCACTTCGTCGAGGCGCAGATCCTCGAGGCCCTCGGTGTCGACTACGTCGACGAGAGCGAGGTCCTGACACCGGCCGACGAGACGCATCACATCGACAAGTTTGCATTCACGGTGCCGTTCGTGTGCGGGGCCACCAACCTCGGCGAAGCGCTGCGGCGCATCAGCGAGGGTGCCTGCTTGATCCGTTCGAAGGGCGAAGCCGGTACCGGCAACATCGTCGAAGCTGTGCGCCACCTGCGCAACATCATCGGCGACATCCGCAAGGTCGGCCAGGCCGACTCCGCCGAGCTGTTCCAGTGGGCGAAGCAGTTGCAGGCGCCTCTGCCGTTGGTGCAGGAGATCGCCGAGACGGGTTGGCTGCCGGTTCCGTTGTTCTGTGCCGGAGGTATCGCCACGCCCGCAGACGCGGCTCTGGCGATGCAACTCGGCGCCGAAGCTGTCTTTGTCGGCTCGGGCATCTTCAAGAGCGACGACCCCGCCCCCAGGGCCAAGGCCATCGTGGAAGCCACGACTCATTTCCGCGACGCAGACATCCTTGCCAAGGTCAGCAGGGGCCTCGGTGCTCCGATGACCGGCATCGCCATGGATGAGATCAATCAGCGATACGCGGAGCGCGGCTGGTAACCATGGCCCATGTGGGCGGGCCCCAGCGGCTCGTCGGTGTGTTGGCACTGCAGGGCGCATTCGTCGCACATCAGCGCACCCTCGAGGCTGCTGGTGCAATGACACGCCAGGTTCGTCAGCCCGGCGATCTCGCAGGCATCGATGCACTCGTGATGCCCGGCGGGGAGAGCACTACCATGTCGCGCCTGCTGACGACATCCGGATTGTTCGACGACGTGAAGGCTCTTGTCGGTGACGGCCTGCCGGTCTTCGGCACCTGCGCCGGCATGATCCTGTTGGCCAACGAGGTCATCGACGGCCGGCCCGACCAGCTCAGCTTTGGAGCAATCGACATGTCGGTGCAACGGAATGGCTACGGACGGCAGGTCGACAGCTTCGAGACCGATCTCGATGTGATCGGCTTCGAGAGCCCGTTTCATGCCGTGTTCGTTCGTGCCCCGAAGGTTGTCGCCGTCGGAGCAAATGTGGAAGTGCTCGCCGAATACGATGGTGTTCCGGTCGTTGCTCGACAGGGACATGTGATGGTGGCATCGTTTCATCCCGAACTCACCGCCGACGCACGGCTGCATGCCAGATTTCTGCAGGAGGTATAGGCCATGTCTGGCCATTCGAAGTGGGCGACCATCAAGCACAAGAAGGGCGCGGTCGACAAGGCACGCGGCAAGCTCTTCAACAAGATCGCCAGACAGCTCGAAGTAGCTGCGCGCGAAGGCGGAGGTGATTCGGGCTCGAATGCCACTCTCCGGACCGTCATGCTCAAGGCCAAGGCCGCGCAGATGACCAACGACGCGATCGACCGAGCCGTCAAACGAGGTACCGGAGAAGACGACGGCCGCACATATGAAGCAATCACCTACGAGGGCTATGCACCCGGTGGTGTTGCTCTGCTCATCGACGTGCTCACCGACAATCGCAACCGCACCGGCGCCGAGGTCCGCAACATCTTCTCCAAGTTGGGGGGATCGCTGGCCGAGCCCGGCGCCGTCGGCTGGCAGTTCACCCGACGCGGCGTTGTCATGGTCAGCGGTGGCGACGAGGACAGCGTGATGATGGCTGCCCTCGAAGCAGGTGCAGAAGACGTGTCGATCGAGGGTGACAGCTTCCGCGTCACGTGTGACCCATCCGCCGTCTACGACGTGCGCGACGCGCTGCAGGCCGCCGGGTTCGAGATCGAGTCCGCGGAGAGCACCATGGTGGCCAGCCTCTCGGTCGAGATCACCGACACCGACGATGCTCGCAAGATCTTGCGGATCATGGACGCCTTCGAGGACAACGACGACGTGCAGGACGTGTATAGCAACTTCGACATCAGCGACGAGCTCATGGAGACGGTCGGCGCATGAATGTGGGAGTCGATGACGACGCTCCGGACTTTCGACTGCCCGCCACCGGTGGGTCGACGGTTTCCTTGTCCGACTACACCGGACAGCCTGTAGTGCTGGTCTTCTACCCGGGTGACGACACGCCCGTGTGCACGAAGCAGTTG
>JANMMQ010000005.1:0-7243 GCA_031373465.1 Ilumatobacteraceae bacterium
CAGATCGAGCTCGAGCGCTGCTTTGGCAACAGCCATGTCGAGCTCGTCGTTGGCCGCAACGATGCCGTAGAGCGACTCTTCGGTCGGCTCCTGTCCGTAGCACCGCGGATCGATGTCGCCACCACCGGGCAGGAGGACGCCGTCGAAGTGCTGCAACACGGAAAGGGCGTTGTCGGTGAGCTCATGGATCGGTGGCACCAGTACCGGCACGCCACCAGCCCTGGCGACGGCGCGGCTGTACGGCTGACTGCTCGAAAATGCATCGCGCTTGCCTTCATCGCTGAACGTCAGGATTCGTGCGCAGACAGCTATCAGCGGAGGCGGTTGGCTCATACGCAAGTAATTCTACGTTTCGGCTGTCAATATGTTGAAGAGCTTCGCTAGAACGTCATGGGGGTCGCGAGGTCGTGGATTTCATATTCATGCTCACCCGATCCGATGAGACCGTCGTCGATTGTCTCGAGACCTGGGACTCGATCGATCACGTCGGCTTGCTCCATGCAGGGTTCAAAGACGTCGGTGTCGACGTCACCACGCTCATCGAGCTGAACCGGCGGATGAAGGCCGGCGGCGTCACCACGTATCTCGAAGTCGTCAGCACGTCGCCTGCGGATTGCCTGCGGAGTGCCCGAGCCGCGATCGAGATCGGTGTCGACCGATTGATGGGTGGTACGGGTGGCACACTGATCGACGAGACCATGCAGATCCTTCAGGGGTCGGGGATCCAGTACTTGCCGTTTCCGGGATTGCCCGCCGGCCATCCGACCCGGTTGGGGGGCGACGCGCAGCTGGTCGAACGTCAATGCCGGGACTTCGAGCAACGTGGTTGCGCCGGCGTCGACCTGTTGGCGTATCGGGCGACCGAGGCCGACCCGCTGGATCTGGTGCGCGCTGCGCGTCGGGGGACCAGCGGCTATCTCGTCGTTGCAGGCAGCGTCTCCACCGTCACACAGATCCACGACCTGCGCGACGCGGGAGCCGATGCCTTCACCATCGGCTCCGCAGTGTTCGATGGGTTGTTTTCACCCGAAGGCGACATGGTGTCGCAGTTGCGCGACGTGCTCGACGGGGCCGGGTGATGAGCGTGGTGACTGGTCTGCTGATGGGGATCGACCTCGGGGCCGGTGGGGTGAAGGTTTCGATCATCGACGCCGAGGGTCGGACGGTGGCCGAAGGCTCCGTCCCGGTCGATACCCGCATGCCGCAGCCCAGCTGGGCGGAGCAGGATCCAATGGACTGGTGGAAGGCGACGCGAGATGCGGTGGGCATGGCGCTGTCGACGGGCGTCGAGCCGAACCGCGTCGCCGCGGTCGGCGTATCGGGAGGCGCACACATCGGTGTGCTGACCGATCAATCGGGCACACCCTTGCGGCCGGCGATCCTGTGGAGCGACTCGCGCAGCGTCGTTGAGGCCGCCGAGTTGCGCGAAGCCGCGGATGCCCGGATCCTCGAGCTCTCCCTGAATCGCGTCAACCCGACGTGGCTGTTGCCCCAGTTGCTGTGGCTGCGTCGCAATGATCCCGACGTCGTCAGCGCGACCACTCGGCTGTTTCTCGCCAAGGACTGGCTGCGCTTCAAACTGACCGGTGCCTGGAACACCGATTACAGCGATGCCGTCGGTGCGTTGATGGCGGATTCGTCCGTCCGAGGCTGGTCGCACGAGTTGTGCGAGATGGTGGGATGGCGGCCGGAGACACTTCCACCGATCGTCGATCCGGCCGCGATCGTCGGCACGATCACGCCGGCTGCGGCCGAGGAATGTGGGCTCCGTGCGGAAACCCCTGTGGTGTGCGGATCCAACGACACGACCGTTGAACTGTTCGGTGTCGGCGCCACGCGGCCGGGCGACGGCGCGGTGAAGTTGGCAACGGCGGGCGTGCTCTATCAGGTCACCGATGGACCGCTCGTGCGCCCGCCCGTGTCGTGCTATCCCCACGTGATCGA
Organism: Ilumatobacteraceae bacterium; assembly: GCA_031373465.1. Lineage (GTDB taxonomy): Bacteria > Actinomycetota > Acidimicrobiia > Acidimicrobiales > Ilumatobacteraceae > JAENVT01. The sequence goes on from JANMMQ010000005.1 coordinate 1,945, forward strand.
CGGCCTGTACTACTCGGCGACGGGCATCAACTCGTGTGCGTCCGCACACCGCTGGCTACGCGATCGGATGTTCCAAGCCGAAGGCTTCACAGGGATGGATGCAATGGCCGGTTCCGTGGAAGCGGGTTCGCAAGGTCTGCTCTTCCATCCGTACCTGCAGGGCGAGAGGGCGCCGCATTGAGACGGCAAGCTGCGCGGCGATTTCGTCGGTCTGACGATGCAACACGACAGAGCGCACTTCGCGCGGGCGCTGTACGAGGGGATCGCCTTCGCCCTTCGTGACGCGATGACAGCGGCAGAAGAACTTGGGATCGACTACAACGATGACAAGTCCTTGCGAATCATCGGTGGCGGAGCCCGCAGCGCGACCTGGCGCCAGATCGTTGCCGACGTTCTCGGCAAGGAGATCACAATGCCGTCGAACGGCGATGCGTCGTTCGGGGCAGCCTTGCTGGCGGGGATCGGCATCGGCCAGTTCACCGACGCCGACGACGCTGTCGCCCGGTGCTGCCGAACCACGTCGGCCCAACAGCCCTCGCCTGAGATCCACAAGCGCTACTCCGAGCTGTTCGACATCTATCGCGATGTGCAACGGAGTCTCGTCGACATCAACCACCGGCTTTGCGAGTTGAGCGGCGCGCTGGCGATTCCGTAGACCTGGAGACCCAGCTACCCTGCGAGCCGTGCCGGAATCCATCACATCGATCTCGTTGATCAATCCCGCCGACGAGACACTGCTGCGCGAAGTACCACTTGCCGGCCGTGACGAGGTCGATGCAGCCATCGCCTGTGCCCGCAAGGCGGCACCTGCGTGGCAAGAGGTTGCGCCGGCGGACAGGGCTCGTCTGATGCGGCGATTTGCCGATTCGATAGCCGACCACGCCGACGAGCTCGGTCGGCTGGAGACCGCCAACATGGGAATGCCGATTGGCAGCAGCACGTGGTGCGCGAACGCCGCAGCGGATGTCATCCACTACTTCGCCGGGGCGATCGACAAGCACACTGGCTCGACGATCCCGGTGGCGGGAGGTGTCGATATGACCTTTCATGAACCGCTCGGAGTCGTCGGTCTCATCACCCCCTGGAACTTCCCTGTGCTGATGGCGTCGTGGAAGATCGGACCGGCGTTGGCGGCCGGCAACACGGCGGTGATGAAGCCAGCCGAGATCACACCACTCACGACCATGCGACTCGGCGAGCTGGCTCTCGAAGCGGGCATTCCCGAGGGGGTCCTGAACGTCGTCGTCGGCACCGGCAATGAGGTCGGTTGGCGGTTCGTCGAACATCCCGACGTCCGCAAGGTCGCCTTCACTGGCTCGACCGCGGTTGGCAAGCGGATCATGGCCGGCTGCGCGGATCAGGTGAAGCGCGTCACCTTGGAGTTGGGTGGCAAGAGCGCCAACATCGTCTTCGCCGACGCTGATCTCGAGAAGGCCGCGGCCGCTGCACCCGGAGCCGTGTTCGACAACTCGGGGCAGGATTGCTGCGCGCGCAGCAGGGTGTTGGTCGAGCGCACGGTGTTCGATCGATTCGTGGAGATGTTCGTAGCCGCCGCCGCGCAATGGAAGGTCGGCGATCCCATGGATCCGTCCACCGCAATGGGGCCGCTGGTGACCGCCCAGCACCTGGCCAAGGTTCGATCGTTCACCGACACGCTGGAAACCGTGTTCGAGGGCGAGGCACCGCAAGGGCCCGGCTACTGGCACCCGATCATGATTGCGACACCGAAAGATGCCACCGAGCGGATCTGCCGTGACGAGGTGTTCGGACCGGTTGCAGTGGTCCTGCCATTCGATGACGAAGCCGACGCCATCCGCATCTGCAACGACAGCGACTACGGGTTGTCCGGGTCGGTGTGGACCGGCGATGGTGCCAAGGCACTACGGGTGGTGCGAGCGATGGAGGCCGGCGCGATCAGCGTCAACTCCAACAGCTCGGTTCGGTACAGCACGCCGTTCGGCGGTTTCAAGCAGAGCGGCCTCGGTCGCGAGCACTCGATGCATGTGATGGACCACTACAGCGAGCTGAAAAACGTGTTCATCGCCACCTGAGCCGCGCAGCTGTGTCTTAGCTACTGCGCTACTTGTCGATCACCTCGACGGTGTAACCCGCATCGGTTGCGGCACGGACGACCGACTCGGCGTGACCGCGGCCGCGCACTTCGAGCACGAGCTGCACGCCTGTCTCGCGCACGTGGAGATCAACGCCTTCGCGAACGTGCTCGACCTCGACGAGGTTGGCCCCGTGCTCGGCGAACAGCGTGAGAAGTCGGGCAAGGCCGCCGGGCCGATCGCTGATCCGGGCGAAGACGATCAACCGTCTGCCGGCCTGCGTCTCGTGGCGCCTGATCAGACCGGGCAGCAAGCCGAGGTCGACGTTGCCGCCGCTCAACACGACGCACGTCGCGCCCGTCGGAGCGGGGGTGATCTGCTGTGAGATCAATGCCGCCACGCCCACGGCGCCGGCACCTTCGACGAAGAGCTTGGCCCGTTCCATCAACAGCACCATGGCGTCGGCCACAGCGTTCTCCTCGACGACAACCACGTTGTCGAGCCATTGCTCCACCAGCCGTGCGGTGATGTCGCCCGGCCTCTTCACGGCGATGCCGTCGGCGAGGGTGACGACCGGACCGGCTTGCGGCGGGCGATTTGCATACGGCGCGCACGCCTCGACCTGTACACCGATGACCTGGATCGTCGGGTCCTTCGTCTTCACCGCTATCGCGATTCCGCTGGCAAGCCCGCCACCACCGAGCGGCACGATGACGAGGCGAAGATCCGGGACGTCTGCGAGCAGTTCACGCCCCAGCGTGGCTTGGCCGGCGACCACGTCGACGTCGTCGTACGGATGGCAGAACACCATGCCTGCGGCCGCGGCGCGCTCGCGCGCAGCTGCCACTGCGTCGTCGAGCGAGTCGCCACCCTCGATCAAGATCGCGCCGTACGCTCGGCATGCCTCGATCTTCGAGATCGGCGCGCCGGCAGGCACGAAGATCTCGCAGGGAACGCCCGCGTGGCGGGCGGCGAACGCGATTGCCTGGGCGTGGTTGCCGGCGCTTCCTGCGGTGACACCACTCTTGGCTGCATCGCCGAGCGCTGACAGCTTGTTCATCGCCCCGCGAATCTTGAAGCTGCCCGTGCGCTGCAAGTTCTCGGCCTTCAGGACTATGCGACCGCCGCACTGATCGCTGAGCGCCGCCGACCCAGTCACCGGGGTGTGCAATACAACGTCCCGGCCAGCCTCCGCGGCACGATCGATCGCGTCACTGGAAATAATCGTGGCCGGCATCTCAGCGCGTACCGTAGTGCCCATGCGCGCGCTCCTGATCGCCAATGCCGCCGATACCGACGGTGGCTTCGTCGTCGATCGATTTCGCCGGCGCGGGTATTCGTTCACGGAATGCCAGCGCGAGAACCTCGATGACTGGCCGGCGCTCGACGGCAATCAACTCGTCGTGACACTCGGCAGTGAATGGAGCGTGTATTGGCCGCACGTCGCCGACTCCGTCGCGGCTGAGGCGGACCTGATTCGAACCGCCCACGGCGACGGCATCCCCATCTACGGGATCTGCTACGGCAACCAGATCATGTCGCATGCCCTCGGGGGCACTGTCGAACGTGCACGCGAGCCCGAGATCGGATGGAAGCAGGTGGTCAGCGACGTGCCCGAGGTCATCGCGGAAGGACCGTGGATGCAGTGGCACTACGACGTCGTCACCGTGCCGGCGGGCGCACGCGAGCTGGCCCGAAGCGCCGTTGGGCCGCAGGCATGGCTGATGAACCGCAGCTTCTGCACCCAGTTTCACCCCGAAGCAACCGAGACCATGATCCGGCGATGGGCCAACAGTGACGGCGGATCCGCCGAGCTCCTCAAGCACGGGATCAAGCCGGACAAGCTGATCGAGGAATCGAGGCGCAACGTCGCCGACAGTCAGCCCGCCGCCGAACACCTCGTCGACTGGTTCCTCGATCGGGTCGTCGGCGCTTGACGCCTTCACGGTGCAGTCCCGGTGGCAAGAGCCGGTGCAATCCCGCCGAGCAACTGTTTCGCGGTACGAGCGATTCCGGCAAGGAGCCGTGTAACACCCTTTCGGTATGGTTGTCGTAGCGACTTCCCCCGTCTGTTGAGTGCTCGTGTGAGCCGGTTGATGGAGGTGGTCGTTGTGTCTGTGGTGGGTTTGGTCGAGTCGATCGCCGCTGTGGAGTGGGCGGACGCAGACCAGAACGCGGTCTCGCGTGTGTTGGCGGATGTGGGCAGGGTGCGTGGCTGGTTGGATTCGGTCGAGGTGTGCGCGGCGCGGCGGCTCGGCGATTTGGCAGCGCTGTGTCCGTCGATGTTCCCCGAGCAGGTCGCTGCCGAGGCCGGTCGAATCTCGCTCGGTGAGGCGTCGAAGAGTTTCGATCGTGCCGGGACCGTGGCGGTGATCCCCGAACTGGGTGAGGTGCTCGCCGACGGTGGGACGTCGGGTGCTCATGTCGATGTTGTCACCAGGGCGTTACGGCAACTACCGGCCGACCGTCGTGACCGGCTTGTCGAGCGTGGTGAGGTGTTGGCGTTAGCGGCAACGATGCTGCCTCGCGACGAGTTCGCCCGCACCGTCCGCAACGAAATCCGCCGCATCCACGCCGACGACGGCATCGACCGGCTGCAGCAGCAGCGGCGCAACACGACCCTGCGCAGCTGGGTTGATCGCGACAGCGGGATGTGGTGCCTGCGCGGCGAATTCGACCCCGAAACAGGGGCGCTGTTCGAGGGACGCTTACGCACAGCTGTGGAAACGCTGTTTCGCGAAAAGCAGCCCGACACCTGCCCGGACGACCCGCTATCCAAACAACATCACCTGCGCGCCCTGGCCCTCGTCGAGCTGACAATGCGCACCGGGAAACGTGGAGCGGGGCGGATCGACATGTCGGTGTTGATCGACGCCGACACGCTGTTGCACGGTGAGCACCTGCACACCATCATCGACTGCGGTGTCGCCGTCGATCTGCCCGTGGAAACGCTGCGACGCTGGGCCTGTATGGCTGAGATCACCCCGATCATCGCCGCCGCCGACGGCGTCTCGCTGTATATGGGCCGCGACTCGCGAGTTGCCAACCGCGAACAACGCCGGGCGCTACGGGCGATGTACCGCTGCTGCGCGATCCCCGGATGCCGGGCCGGGTTCGACCACTGCGACATCCACCACATCGTGTGGTACCGCAACCTCGGCCGCACCGACATCGACAACCTCATCCCGGTCTGCAACAAACACCACCACCTCGCCCACGAAGGCGGCTGGACACTCGCCCTCGACCGG
>JANMMQ010000069.1:0-7471 GCA_031373465.1 Ilumatobacteraceae bacterium
GTGACCGCGCCGATGAGCAAGGACCCGACGAACGCCAGTGCCATGTACGACTCGCGCCCGGTGAGATCGATGATCGCCGGGCCGAAACCTGTACCGAGCCCCCAGGCGAACACACCGGCGACGATGTGGACGCCGATCAGCACCGCCATCGTCTCACCGAGGATGCGATGCCATATGAAGACCCGGTCGAGGCCGTTCCGGTGCTCGATGGCCAGCGGTCGTCCGACCAGGGCGAGACCGGCAAGCCCGGCGAACGATGCCGCAATCCCGGTGAGGGCGGTCAGGCTGGTGGCGGCGGGTGCGGCGCCTCTGCCGAGATCCGTGAAACCGTGGTGGCGAAACCAGACGGTGAGCACGATCCCGAACGTTGCGGAGAAGAACGACAACAGGTGGTTGTCGCTGAAGATGGTGTAACGCTTCCGTGGCAGCGGAACGACCGGCGCGGTGTGGCGCGGCTGAGCGCGTGCACGAACGGCGGCGGGCATGCCCAACACTCTGCTCGACAGATGCCAACCTCGCACGAGATCACCGTAAGAGTTACGTAAGAGGTCTGTTGACCGCCTTTAGGGCGTGATCGTGACATTGTCGAACGTGGCGACACCGAGAGCGCCGCTGTTGTTGTGCGTCGCAACGGCGAGCCCGACAAAGATCGTGGGTGACATCACGAGCGTCCGTTGCTGTGGGGTCGTCCATGTCACCCCGTCAACCGACTGCTCGCCAGTGACGAGATTGCCGACACGCGTGAGGCGGACCCAGTTCGGGGAGGCCGGACGGGCGCTATTGGCAATCGTGGTCGCCCCGCCAGTGCCATTGCGGTAGAGGAATTGTGCAGAGGTCGTCTGCAGCGTCCCCATCATTGCGTCCGTACTGGCGGTGTTCAGCGTCTCGCGGAACATCACACCGGCCTGCGCGCCGGTGTCGTTGCCGGTTTGGGACACGATTCGTGCCGTGATGCGACCGTCGCCAGTCATTGATCGGTAGACGAACTGGAACTGATCGGCGACGCCACCGATGTCGCCCTTGCCGGCGCTGATCGTGTAGGTCGGATCGGAGTACGTACTGTCGCCCGGCCGGCCCGTCGCGCCGACGTCCTGGTTCCCGGAGAACACACCGAGCACGCCGTTGATCACCATTGAGAAGGTCCGAGTCGCCGCGGCGAACAAGGCATCCGTAACCGCGACTGTGAAGGTGAACCCACCCGCCAGAGTCGGCGTTCCGCTGACCGTACCGGTCGTGGTGGCGAGCGTGAGACCCGGCGGCAGAGGGGTCACAAGTGACCAGGTCGGCGCTTTCAGTACGCCGCCGGCTGTTCGATCAGCGGCGCCGATCGTCGTGATGTTCGTCGACGGATACGCTGTCGAAAGTTGACCGGTCGTCAGTGACACCGGACCGACGATCGTCAACTGCGAAGCGCTCGACCGCAGCGAGGCTGTCAAGACGGACGTGATAGGCGCGCGTACGCCCAGCCCGGTGACGGTCAGCGAGACGGATGCCGGATGCCCCGCGCAAGGCGGCGTCGGAGGTGAGGTGGAAGGCGGTACGGGTAGGCACGACGCCACGACCGAAGCGAAATGGCTGCCGAGAACCACACTGGCCCCGACGACGCCGTCTTTGCAGATCTGGCGCGTGAGGGTGGCGCCGGAGAGCCCATACGTCACGACGTTGCTCGCGGCCGGCGTTGAACCTTGCTCGATCCAGCTGAAGCGCACGACCAGCGCTGCGCTCCCCTGGGTGCACCCCGCCCAATCGGTAGTTGACACGCCGAGAGACAAATTCATCACTGCGGTTGTAGGGATGATGCCACCAGCTGACTGCGCGTCTCGAAAGAGGAACGACGAGGCGAGTCCAGTTTCGTTCGAGTCGTTGACCTGCGCCGTGGTGCTGTTGGAGACGTTGAGCGATGTGATCAACGCGGCAGTGATCACGCCGATGATCAACGAACTGAGCACCAGTGCGATTACGACCTCGACGAGGGTGAACCCTTCGTCGGAACGACTGGCGGGCGGACGTGGACCCGATGCTGGGCGAAGCTTCATCGGTTGACGTTCCATGATTGTATGTAGGTCTTCGTCACGGTGCCCGCTGAGGGCTCGAAGTTGACCTGGGCTCGGATGATGACATTTGCGGCGAGGCAAGCTGCGCCGCCGCCCAGATCGACGCAGGCGGTGAAGATCACGTTCCGCTGCGGATAACTGGCGCCATCCGAGCTGCGAACGGTAGTGGGATCACATGCGTTGACGTACTCCACCCTGATCGGAACCTGGTTCAGCGTTCCAAGGATCGATGCGTTGGGAGAAGAACAGTTGAGGAGGCGAACCTGAGTGATGGCCTGCTCGATCACTCCGTCGGCCGCAAACTGGCGGTCACGCACCGACTCGAGTGTCGTGCGATTGTTCAGACTGGTAGTGGCCAACGCGGCGAGACCGCCGCTGATGACCCCGATCATCACTACAAAACCGATCGCCAGGATCAGCACCGCGCCGGAGTCCTTCTCGGTTCGGGGCGCTCGCTTCGTGGTCATGGGGTTCGCACCAAGACCGTGATGGAGTCGCTGTAATTCCTCGGACCGGTAACGGTGAGGATCAGTGATTGAGGAGAGGAAGTTGCCGGGCAGACGGTGCCAGCACCGCTGACGGGGAACACAGCGTTAGCCGTGTAAGCAAGGGTGTAGACGGCCCCCGGTGTGCACGTCTGCGCCGCGGCCTTGGTCGCAGCCGCATAGTTGCGCAACACATAGTCGGCCTGGACGCTTATGCGTTGAGCGTTGCCCGCGTTGCCGGCGGTTGCAAGGCTGGATACCAGCGCGGTGATTGTCAGGCCGATGATCACGACAGTGAGCACGATCTCGACCAGCGTCTCGCCGATATCAGATCGCGGTCGCTTCATCACGTCCGCTCGTGTAGTAGTCATTAGCAACAGTTCTGTTGAGCACCATCCGCCTGGGCGCGCTCCTATCACCCAGGCGGACAGGATTGAACTCAGGCGCAGACGAACGTCGGCGGCGTGGTTGCGGTTCCGGCGGTGGCCATGTTCAGCCACCAGCTGCCGCCCGCTGCCTGCATCCCGATTGCGGCTGCCGGCGGGGTGGTCGCCGGTGCGGTAGGTGCCGGTACGACAGCGGCGTTGACGGTGACACCGGAGGGCAGCGTCAGAGCCGGACCGTTGGCGCCGACAACGACCAGTTGGGCGAGCGTGGTCGGGTACGCGCCGGTCGAGCCGAAGTACACGGCGCTGGCCGCCTGAGCAGAATCTTTCGACGCGCCACACGCGGACGCCGATCCTTTGCTGACCAGATTACTGATGCCGACTACGGCGACTGCGGACAGGATTCCGATAAGAACGATGGCAATGAGGATTTCAACAAGTGTGAAGCCCTTCTCGTCCCGCTCACCGTCTACCTGGCCCTGGTTGCTTGAGCATTCATACATGATGTTTTTCCTCTTGGTTTGTTGGTGCCGCGAATTGCTGCACGTGTGTTTCTCTGCAGACGCATGAGGTGTGCCTCACTTGATCTGTCCAAAGATGCTGTACATCGCTGCAACCTGAGCGACGGCGACGAAGCCGACGACGAGAGCGACGAGAACAATGACTGCCGGCTGGAACAGTTCGGTCGCCTTCTTCATCGTGAAGGCGACCTCCCGTTCGTAGTACGACGCAGCTTTGCCGAGTTGATTTCCGAGCATGCCCGTGCGTTCGCCGACCTGGATCATCTGGCGGGCGGCGGTGGGGAACAGGCCGGTTTCGACCATTGGTTCGTACAACCCACCGCCTCGAACGAGGGTCTCGCGCACGGCGATCATCTGCGACTGGAAGAGCGAGTTGTTGGTGCTGTCGGCCGACAGCCCAATCGCGATAGGAAGTGGCACTCCCGCCGAAGACAATGACGCCAGCACCCGGCAGAAGCGCTCGAGGGAGATGAGAAGGAACAGGTTGCCGATCAGAGGCAGCTTCATCGCCAGCACATCGCGGCGTCGCTTACCTCGAGCGCCACCGATCACTGCGAAGAACAGAAGGACCACGAGGGCAACAGCACCGAGCACCACGAGCCAATAACTGCTCATGAAGTCGGTGAACCCCATCAACATTCGCGTCGGTAGGGGAAGTGTCGCTGCGAGGCTGCGGTAGAGGCCGGTGAACTTCGGGAGCACGAACACCGACATGACGATCATGGCAGCGAAGGCGATGACCAGGACGACGACGGGGTAGGTCAGTGCACTCTTCACCTGCCGCTTGGCGGCGATATCGCGCTCGAGGTAAGCCGACAACTGCGACAGGACGATGTCGAGATTTCCGGTGTATTCGGCCGAGGCAAGCATCGCCCGATAGAACGCTGGGAACACCTCTGGATGTGCGTCCACTGCGTTGGAGAAGCTCGTTCCACGATGGATCGAGTCGCGTATTTCGATGATGACGTTGCGCATCGGGGTCGAACCCGTTTGCGTGGCGACGATCTCGAGGCCGTCGAGCACCGGGATGCCGGCCTCGAGGAACGACGACAGCTGTCGTGAGAAGGCCATGACGACCTCCGGCTTGACCGTTCGACCGATGCTGAAGAGTGGCTTCTTTACCTTTGGTGGACCGGCTATGACCTGCTCGGTGTCATCGCGGGGTTGCGACTCGCTGACTACATCATCAGCTGGAGCAAGGGGCTGGTAGTGCAGGGTCATTTTTCACCGCTTTCCGTCTGCGGAGAATCATTTACGGGGCAAAAAGAGGTGTCAGAACACCTTCTTTGGAGTTCAAGGAGTCCCATCGGAGACCGGTATTTTTTTCGGACACCGAGGTGGCCGGCCGATCGATCCGAGATGTTCCCGTTCACCCTTGCGTCAGAACGGGCGTGATGCCAGCGCGGACGGCCCTGAGGGGCAGGTCGATCACACGCGGGAAGCTCACAACTAGGTATCGCCCTCAAGCCCGCCAGACTTGAGGAATTCTTGACATTGGTTCGTATGGCAAATGTATATAACGTCTAGGACTGGTGACCCCTGGGCATAGAATAATCGTGGTGCAAAGATCGTCTTGATGAGGTGCAATCCTTCGTGAGCAGATGGGCAAAGAAGACAGAACCCGAAGTGGAGGCTGTTGTCGCCACCTTGGCTCGTGTCACGCAGATCATCTCCCCCGGTTCACGCACCCGACTCGGCGATGTGCTGCTCTCCGACCACACCGTGCTGCCTGAGCAACTGGCCGGGGCGCTGAACCTGCAGATGGAATCCGGGCGGCAGTTGGGCGCGATCCTCGTCGAGCAGGGCATGCTGGACGCTCGCTCACTCACCCGGGCACTTGCCAAGCAACTCGGCCTGCCGACGATCGACCTGCGCACCGTGCGCCCCACTGCCGAAGCTCTGGCCTTTGTGAAGGAGGATGACGCGCGCCGGCTTCGAATCGTCCCGCTTCAACTCGTCGACGGCGCACTCGACGTCGCCATCGCCGACGGCTCCAGCGAAGTCGTCCAAGAGGCGCTGGCTCGTATCAATGTCGATCACGTCAACGTCTATCTCGCCCCGCCCGACGATATCGTGACGTGTCTCAACACCTTCTACCGCGTGCTCTCCGACACCGATCACAACATCAAACAGTTCTGGGATTCCGCCGCGGCGAAGCAACAGATCGCAGAAGTGATCGGAGCGACCGACGACGCGCCGATCATCCAACTGGTCAACAAGATCGTGACACAGGGGTTGCGCGACCGCGCCTCCGACATCCACATCGAACCCACGGCCGGACGGATCCGCATCCGCTACCGCATCGTCGGCGCGCTCCGCGAGGTGCTGAGCCTTCCCGATACGACCGGGCCCGAACTGGTCAGCAGAATCAAGATCATGGCCGACATGGACATCGTCGAGCGTCGTCGCCCGCAGGACGGCCAGTTCGAGACCACCATTGACGGTGCCGGCGTCGATGTACGAGTCGCCACTGGGGCGACCATCTGGGGCGAGACAGCCGTGCTCAGGCTGCTCGACAAGAGCCGGTCGATGAAACACCTGTCGGAGCTCGGTATGCCGGCCGCAACCTACGATCGGTACCTGTCGATCGTGACGAAGCCGTTCGGGATGATCATCTGCAGCGGACCTACCGGCTCCGGCAAGACCACCACGCTGTACGCGACCCTGGCCGAGATCAGCCGCGACGAGCTCAACGTGATGACCATCGAAGACCCGGTCGAATACGTTTTCCCCGCGGTCAATCAGATGCAGATCAATCTGCAGGCCGACGTCACGTTTGCGAGCGGGCTCAAGTCCATCCTTCGCCAGGACCCCGACGTCATCCTCGTCGGCGAGATCCGTGATGAAGAGACAGCCCGCATCGCCATCCAGTCGGCTCTCACGGGACACGTCGTCATGTCTTCCATCCACGCCACCGATGCGACATCGGCTCTCTTCCGTCTCATCGACATGGGCATCGAGCCATTCCTCATGGCATCGTCACTGGTCGGGGTCGTCGGCCAGCGACTGGTGCGCAAGATCTGCCCGTCCTGCGTCACGGCTTACGAGCCGACCATCGAGGAGCGAAACCTGTACGAGCACTTCGGTGGCACTGCCAAGGAGTCGTTCCTTCACGGAGTCGGCTGCAACTACTGTTCACTGACCGGGTATCGCGAACGCGTCGGCGTGTACGAAGTACTGACCGTCACCGACGAGATCCGCCAGCTCATCGTCACGGGCGCGGCGCCTCAGGACTTGCGCCAACTGGCCATGACACAGGGCATGAGGACCATGAGCCATGAAGCCATGGCACTCGTGGCCGACGACGTCACGACCATCGACGAGGTCATCCACAACGTCTACATCAACTAGCGCTCGATAGATCGTCGCCGACTCACGCCGTCGCAAACGTCACTGGCTTGCCGCCGAAGCCTGCCGTCGCATACAGCACGAGGCCGGTGCTGCCGGCAGGGGCGACGAAGCAGAGAGTGCCGCTGATGCTTCCTCCGGAGAAGATGTCATTGGAGATATCGATCTCACCCGGGGTGACACCGCATTGGTTCGACAGGGAGAGGTTGGAGGTGTCGACCGCTTTCGTTGTCACTTCGAACGGCGATCCGGCCCCGGCACCGCCGTACGCGTACACCACGTCAACCCCGACGAAGCGGAAGCCCGCCGGAGGCGGATCGTTGAACTCGTTCTCGGCGGCGACCGCGTCCGTGATGTCCGTCGCAGGGCCGATGACTGTCAGAGTCCAACCCTCCCCCAGGGCTGCCCCGGTGTCGAGCGGAGTCGGCGACGTGCGCTCAGGCGTCGCGGCGGCGCCCGGCTGCGGCCCCGTCAATGCAGTCATCGGCACCACGTTCGTGGGGGACTTAGTTGCGTCGATGAAGACCTGGTTCGAGCCGAAGATGTCGCCAGATGCATACAGCTGCAGGCTCGTCGCGTCAGCCGGGGTGGTGACGAAGCAGACGTTGCCCGTCACGACGCCTCCGGTGAAGATCTCGCCAAAGATGTCCAACCCCTGTGGAATGACTCCGCATTCC
>JANMMQ010000121.1:0-11016 GCA_031373465.1 Ilumatobacteraceae bacterium
CTTCCGCAACAAGGCTTGAGGTTGGCGCGCGCACAAACAGCGTCGCAACCGCAACCGCGATGAACGACGCAACGTCGATCGCTACGACTGCGTTCAAGCCGCCGAGACCGACCGCGATTCCACCGAGCGGTGCTCCGATCAATCTGGCCAGCGATGAAGCGGTCGAGTTCGCCGCGTTGGCCTGAACGAGTTGCGATTCGGGGACCACTCGCGGTACCAATGCGAACGACGCCGGATCATTGACCTGCTGCAGCACGGCCTGCATCGCTGCGACAACAAAGGCCGGCCACAACCGATCGCGATGGACCGCCAACAACGGCAGCAGCGTGATGGCCTGCAACACGTTGGTGGCGATGATCGTGCGCCGCAAGTCCCAACGATCGGCGAGGCCGCCGCCGTACGGTCCGAGGGCGACCCCGACGATCAACTCGACAAGGAATACCGCCGCGGCGTTTCGTCCGGAACCCGATTCCGTGAAGACGAAGATCGGCAGCGCCAGGGTCAGCAGCCAGTCGCCAATGTTGTTGATCAGCGCGCCGCCGAGCACGAGGCGAAAATCGCGGTTCTTCCAAAGAGAACCGTCGGTCACGCCCCCCATCCTTTCAGCTCGGAGCCACGTCGAGTTCGTGGAGGTTCATCAAGTGGTCAGTTCTTTGTACCGATGCAAAGAGCATGCCTGTCAGAGCACGATTGAGTTATCGAGGGCGTGACAATGGTCGCTGACCATGTGGCGCCGGGCTGGACAGCCATCAGCGAAGCATTTGCCCGGTTCTACGGTGACCAGGAACCTGTTCATTGGGGCGATGCACTTGCACCGTTCGCGGGTCCGCGCCGTCTCGACGGGATCAGTGCCTACGCAGCCGCAGACCATTGGCACTTCGTCACCCTCGGCATCTCCGAGATCTGGACGAAGCGGAGCAATGACGCCGACGTCAGTGGGCTCGGCTTCGAGTTCACGATGCGGGTGCGTCGCCGGCGACGCCCGGACCCGCCGGCGTGGGTGCTCAAGGTGTTGACCCGGCTTGCCGAGCTCTCGTTCGAGGGGTCCCGATTCGATGTTGGCCATACGTTGGATCCGTACGGTTCGATCACTGGTGGTTCATCGGGTCGGCTGCAGGGGATGTGCTTCGTCGAAGATCCACAGCTCGGGGCAATTTGGACGCCGCACGGGCGTGTCCAATTCCTTCAGGTCGTCGGGATCACTCAGTCCGAACTACGTGACCTACAAGTGGAGCGAACATCGACCGACAGGTTCGCCGGCCCCCGGGGCCTGTACGTCACCAGCCCTTGACCAGCGAGCCGAGGTTCTCCACCAACTCGAGCAGTAGTTGGTCAACGGGCCAGTTTGTAAGTCGCCAGTTGTTCGATTCTTCGGATGTGGCCGGCGCTGCGGTGGAAGCGGCGGCCAATGTCGGCATGTGCAGCCCCGTTCGCCCGCCATTTCAGGATCCGGCGCTCCAATGGCCGCAACGCGTCGCCTGCCGGCTGGACGCTGCTGCGTGGCATCCCCGCGTATGCGATCACCCGATCGACGAACTCGGGTCGCCACCGGAAACGGCGAGCGATCTCGCTGTGATCGACGCCCTTGGCGACGAGTCGCAGGACGCAGCGTTCGACCGGCCTCAAATATTCGTGGTCATCCATCGTCCTGATCTCCTCTGCTCGTTGTGTCACCCTACGAGCACGACTGGGTCGTTCGCACGAATAGGGGTTGTGGTCGCCCCTCCTGTGCCGAGGACGCGTCCGGTCGTACGCTGCGTGCATGGCCCTTGACGACGAGATGCTGAACAAGGTCACGTGGAAGATTCCGAACGCGCTTGCCCTGATCGGCTCCCGTGCGGGGGACGAGCGAAATGCGATGACCGCCAGCTGGATCACACAGCTCTCCATGGAACCGGTGCTGATCGGTGTCGCCGTCGACAAGCAGGCGATCACATGTCGGTTGATCGCCGACGGCGGGTCGTTCACCGTCAACCTCTGGGACGCGAACGACACCCGCGTGTTCGTGAAGTTCTCCAAGCCGGCCGTCGATGACGGCTTGACGCTCAACGATCGGGCTGTCCGGGAGAAGACCACCGGTGCGCCCGTGTTCGACGAGGCCGTGGCGTGGATGGACTGCGAGGTCCGTCACCGGCTTGACCTCGGCACGCACACCCTGTTCGTGGGGGAGGTCGTCGACGCTGCCATCAACGACGCGGAGGCCCGGACTGCCTCGATGAGCGACACCCGCATGAAGTACGGAGGCGTCAAACGCCACTGACCACGACGACGGGCGTATGCGTTAATCACCGCCTGATGCGACCGAGCTGAACGCGACGAACACGGTGTCGGAGTTCGCTCGAACACCGGTCATGCGTGGAAATTCGACGCTTGGATACTGGGTCCGCCAGATTGTCGACCCGTCGCCTGTAGAGATCACAGCGAGGTTCGTCCAGATGGCGAGCAGCACGCCGCCGGCGACGTGCCACGGCTGGACGTCGGTGGTGTCGGCCTCGATCGTCCAACGGACCTCGCCTGTCGTGAGCTCGTAGGCGACGATTGGTCCGCTGAACCCGGGCGACGCAGCCTGGTGGTTGATGACGTACACGGCTCCGTCTCCCACAGCCCACACGTCGTCGTACGCCGGCGAGCCAGGTTTGGTCCATAAGACGTCACCCGTCGTGGCGTCGATAGCAGAGGTCGGGTCATCTTGCCCACCTTCGATGCGGATACCGTCGACGAGGACGCGCGGCGTGGCGCCGGTGTTGATCGGCAGGGTCGGCCGACTCTCGGCAGGGCCGCCGTTTGGCAGCTCTTCCCCGGTTGCAGCGTCGTACGCGACCAGCTCCTGCGCTCCTCCGTCTGGCACGAAGACCTCCAGGTAGACAGCCTCGTCGGAGGCTTCCAGCATGCCGCGCCGCACGTCGCCCGACCCGCATGCGGCCCACTTGAACGCGCCAATCGCCAAGTCATACGCGGCTACTGCCAGCGAGTCGTCTCCACCGCACATCTCCGTGGGTGCCGGACCGCTCGCCACCTGTCCGGTCGCCACCGAACTGCCCGCCGCCGGTTTGGTCGTCGCTGGAACAGTCTCGTTCGGCGCGGTCACTTCTGGGCTGTTCGTCGGCTTTGCACCGTCCGAACATCCAGCCGTGGCCAGTGTCAACGCGAGTGCCAAGGCCTGCAAGGTCCTGTGAGTTCGCTCGGCCATCCACACCTCCCGCACTGATTATCTGCTCACGACGTTGTGCTGTAAATGGCGCTGGTGATGAATCCTTTCTTGCGCAAGTCTTACGCCTAAAGGCGACTAAAGGCTGAAGCCGGATAGCCCATTGTGATGAGCGATTGTTCTAGCGCACTCTGCGACCAGAGGCTTAATGCCTCTGAACTCAACCACGGGACGGGAACTTTTTCGCACAAGTGGCTGATCGGTGAGACACCTGATCAACCAGCTCATTTGTCGCGGGCATGGTGCCGTTCAGAGCAGAGAACCGAGGGACGGATGAAAGATCACACACCACTCAACCGATCCCGGCCGGTCG
This sequence comes from Ilumatobacteraceae bacterium, assembly GCA_031373465.1. Classification (GTDB taxonomy): domain Bacteria; phylum Actinomycetota; class Acidimicrobiia; order Acidimicrobiales; family Ilumatobacteraceae; genus JAENVT01. Next base: position 3,522 of record JANMMQ010000121.1, read on the forward strand.
CGCGCTGGCGGGCGATGACGACCTTTGCGGTCATCGGCTTGGCCGCGTGCGGCTCGCCCACAGCGGGTTCAGAACATGCGAATCATGCAGCAATCAATCAGGCGGATCTGGGAGTCGGCACCAACGCCGCAGTCGGCGCCAACGCCATATGCTCCGGCAAGACGCGCACGTACTTCATCGCTGCAGATGAAGTGCAGTGGGACTACGCGCCTAGTGGCAACAACCTGATTACCGGTAAGCCGTTCGACGACGTGGCCAACGTGTTCGTCGCGCCGGGTCCCGACCGAGTTGGACACGTGTACGCCAAGTCGCAGTACCGCGAGTACACCGACGCGTCGTTTACCACATTGAAGGCGCGTCCCGCGAGGTGGCAGCACCTCGGAATACTTGGACCGGCCATCGAAGCCGAGGTCGGGGACACCATCAAGGTGGTGTTCAAGAACAACACGAGGTTCCCGGCGAGCATGCACCCGCACGGTGTGTTCTACACCAAGGCTGGCGAAGGGGCTACGTACGCAGACGGTACGAAGGCCGCCGACAAGGCCGACGACGCAGTCGCAACCGGACACACCTACACCTACGTGTGGAGTGTGCCGGAGCGCGCCGGTCCGGGGCCTATGGAAGGCAGCTCGACGATGTGGATGTACCACTCGCACGTCGAAGAGTCAGCCGATACCAACGCAGGATTGATGGGCCCGATGGTCGTCACGAGATGCGGTCAGGCGCGGTCAGACGGATCTCCGAACGACGTCGACCGCGAGTTCATCGTGAACTTCAGCGTGGTCGATGAGAACTCGAGTCTGTGGCTCGACACGAATCTGTCTGCGTTGGCCGCGCCACCGTCGCCCGATGACGAGGGGTTCATCGAGAGCAATCTCATGCACTCGATCAACGGTTACGTCTTCGGCAACCTCCCCGGCCTGACAATGCACAAGGGCGAGCGCGTGCGTTGGTACGTGATGGCGATGGGCACCGAGGTCGATCTGCACACGCCGCACTGGCACGGCAACACCGTGCTCACGGGCGGCATGCGGGCCGACGTCGTGTCGCTGCTTCCGGCAACGATGCTGACGTCCGACATGCAACCCGACGATGTGGGGACCTGGCTGTTCCACTGTCACGTCAACGATCACATCGTGGCCGGCATGCTGTCGCTCTACACCGTGACCCCGTGACGGTTTAGTGCCGGTAGCTCTCGACATGGTCCGCGGCGTGACAGCTGTGGTGGGTGAGAATCATCGCGCCGTGGACCATGCCAGCAAGCGCTGGCTATGCCAACAACCGGGTGCTGTACCTCAGGTGACGCGATCCGGTGTTCCGCGTCCCGTATTCTTCTCGCAATGTTGCATCGCCGGATTTCGCTCGTGCTTTGCGGAGGCATCGCGCTCGTTCTTGCCGCGTGCAGTAGTGACACTCCGTCCAACGGGGCCGTTGGTTCCACAGTTCCTACGACGGGAACCACTGTTCCCATACCCACATCGACCGCTGTCAGCGCGACCGTCCTCGGTGGGACAAGCACGGTGCCCACGGCACCGGCCATAACGGTGCGCGCCACCACCTCGGTAGCTGCAGCTGGGGCCACGACCACCGTACCTGGCCGACTTGTGACCAAGCCGAGTGACAGCGTTCGTCTCGGCGACCACGGATCCGGTGTGACGCAGATCCAAACCGCTTTGGTCGCACAGGGATACAAGGTCACCATCGATGGCAAGTTCGGCCCGCAGACCGAGAAGGCCGTGAAGGCGTTTCAGAAGGCGAAGAAGATCAAGCAAGACGGGATCGTCGGACCCGCCACCTGGTCCAGGCTTCAGGCCGCTCCAACGGCTACGACGACAACCGTCAAGGGTGGGACGACCACGACGACCTAGTGTCCGAACCGGTATCACGCCGGCATCGCGCCTGCGGCCTATTGCGGCGACATGGGCATCGGACCATACTTTCCGTGCTGCGTGATGCCCGTGTGGAGACGGGTTGCGCGGTCGGAGGGTGCTCCTTATGCGCAACAAGGAAATTCCGCGGCAGCTCGCGCAGTTGCTCTCCGAGGTGGACGGTTCGACTCGAAGTCGTCTGGAGCCGCTCGTGGTCCGCGCTGTCAACGCTTGTGGATGCAGCAGCGGCGCCGTCGGGCTCTTGTTCGGCGCCGCGGTGTCTGTTCTGTGGTGGCTGACGCAACGGGACGGCAGCATCGTCATGTGGCCTGAAGCCGGAGCTGCCGCCGTCGGCGTGCTCGGTCTCAGCCTGGTCGCGAAGCTCGGGGGCATTCTCTTCGCGCGACTCTGGTTGATGTGGTTGCGCCACAGCCTGATGCGTCGTATCGGCGATCCATCGTGGGGCTCGGTGTGAGAGCGTTCACCGACGCCGATTTGGGCTCCGTTTACGACGCGGTCGGTCGAGCGCAGATGTCGGGCGCCTTCGCCGGGCGGCACGGTCCGCTCGAGGTGACTGCGTGGTTGCACCTGACCATCGCTGATCTCGAGCGTCTCGACGATGCCCTCGCCGCGCTGACGTTGGGTGACGACAAGGCACTGGCGATCCTGCGATCGCTCGGCCAGTACGAGAAGCCGATCTTGCCCTGCACCACGAACGACTCGTTCGACGAGGACGAGTTGCAACGAGCGCCGGTCGGAATCGCCGACCCGGTCGCGCTGGCGGTCGCAGTCCACATGATCGCCGACAGGGGTGACCATGCTGCCGCTGAGCGGTTGATGTGGTTCGCCGTGCGCCGGACAGCCGCAGCAAACCTGGCGCTCAGCGTCGCCGAACGTTCCCGCGCCGGTTGGTTCTCGGCCAAGCATTTCGAGTCGCGCCTTCGAAGCATCAGCCCATTAGCCATCGACGGGGGCGCGCCGCACACTCACGGGTCCGTTTCACACAGCCATGAGGACGACCATGCCGACGAGGTCGACCATGCGGCCGGGACAGCCGCGACCTCCGAGCCGGGTCACGAGCATCATCCTGGCTGCTCGTGCATCGACCACGATCCGCTCGCCGAGGCCCTGCTCCGTCGCTGGAGCGGCCTGGTGCACGCGGTCGGTCATGAGGCGGAGGTCGAGACCTTCCCCGCCTCCGATGCGCGGTCGTTGTACGAGCGGGTCCTCGACAGGGTTGATGCGCGGGCCGGTCACCTTCGAACGGAACCGAGCACAGCATCACCAGTCAGCGTGGCCGCTCCAACCGCACCCGATGTCGGAGGTGTCGGTGCAGCAACGCCGCCAACGCTGACGCTGACGCCGGTCGCAGAGTCGCTCGCGATCGGTGACCCGATCCACGTGTGGGTGAGGCTGGAGGGGATCGAGGCCGACACAGCGGTGGTCGTCGAGGCGGCCAACGCAGAGCCGATCACCGTGACCGTCAGGAAGAACGAGTGGGATGCACTAGCGACGCTGAGACCCCTTCGCGAGCAGGGCATCGTCAACGTCAAAGCGAGCGTTGCAGGCCTCGGACTGGTGACTGCCCCCGTGCCGATCCACGTCATCGCAGAGCGTCCCGCGTGCCGACCCAACGAGGGTGGTTCCTGGCAGTTGGCTCGCGTCGATGCACGCGAGACGCCTGCCACGTGCAAGCCCGCAGCCTCCGCCTCAGGCGCGGGTGCGAAGCTCGTCGGCCAGGCCGGGAAGTGGCTGACCGGCGGGTACAACTCCGCAGTCGTGGGCAGCCAGCTGTGCGTGAAGAAGGCCAACACGAAGAAGTGCGCCCGTACCCGCACTGACAACGTCCAAAAGTGCACCGAAGAGCGCGACCAGGGCTACGACAGGTGCGCCGCGAAGGCCGACCGCGGCTACAACAGGTGCTGCGACTGGGCTCCGTGCAGTTGGTTCTGCAAGGCCTGGGTGTGGGTCTCCAACATCGTCTGCGTGGCGTGGGAGTGGGTCTCCAACATCGTCTGCGTCGCCTGGGCCTGGGTGAAGAACATCGTCTGCGTCGCCTGGGAGGTCATCAAGACCGCCGCTTGTGTGGTGGGAGCAATCGCCGTCGGGATCATCAAAGCGATCGTCGGAGTGGTCCTGCTGATCGTGGGGCTCATCGTCAAGACGATCGGGGTCGTCCTCGGCATCTTGTGCATCATCTTCGGGATGCGTCCGAAGGAAGAGGCGTCGGACTCCCTGAGGGTCGTCGCCGTGCACATGGCCCTGTTGCACACGGGCAAGGTGCTGTTGATGGGTTACGACGAGGGTTTCTATCCCGTCGATGCCGACCATCCGGCCGACTTCACATCTGTTGCCGACTCCGATAAAGGGCTGTGCGCCATCTGGGATCCGGCGACCGGCAAAGCCCGATACACAAAGGACCTGCTGCGCAATCTGTTCTGCTCCCACCACGCGTTCCTGCCGGACGGACAGTTGCTCGTAGCCAGTGGTCAGTTCCCACTGCCGCTACTTCCGAAGAGCCTGATCCCGTTCCGCCTGTTGGCACCCGGTGCCGATGCCGACCTCCATCTCTTCGACCCAGTCTCGGAGACCTGGCGCAGGTTGCCCGACATGCAGAAGGGTCGCTGGTACCCGACGTGCGTGACGGTCCCTGACGGGCGTGTCTTCATCACATCGGGCACCAACGGATACGCGACATCGCCCGGGCTGGGCCGTGGTCTCCAGAACACCTGGGAGTTCGCAGACGCGAGTGGTCCCGTCGGAGGCAGACACGACACCCATTTCTTCTGGTTCCACCTCTACCCCTTCCAGCACGTGCTGACCAACGGTCTCGTCTTCACCCACGCCGACCGGGCGACCAGACTTTTCGATCCCGTGTCGGGTCAATGGACGCGCGTCGCCCCCTCCTCTGCCGCACTCGGGGATGGCCCCGGCATCACTGTCTGGCCCTACTCCCGCACCGGCCCGGGACCCGGCACCAGCGTGCTCCTGCCGTTGCACCCGACCCTGCAAGACGGGAGATGGGTCTATCCGCGGGGCAGCGTCATGATCCTCGGTGGCGGCGGGGCTGAAGGCGAGCCCGAGCCGAACATCACGAACGAAGCGCACGACCTGCATGCCAACACCCCGGCGACGCGCAACGCGGAGATCATTGACCTCGGGGCTGATCGGCCCAATTGGCGAGAGACGACCCCGATGGCCAACGGGAGGGTGATGCCCGACAGCGCGATCCTTCCCGACGGAAAGGTGTTGGTCGTCGGCGGTGGACGCTATGGCAAGTCGGGCGGTCTCCTCGCCCACTTCGCCAGCGTCGATATGGCAGGCGAGCCCGACAAGGGCGCGATGGACCCGGTTCTGGAGCCGGAGCTGTTCGACCCTGCCACCGAGACGTGGCGCACGCTGTGCCGAAAACCGATCGGCCGGCTCTACCACACGACCGCGATGCTGCTTCCCGATGCCCGCGTCCTGGTAGCAGGCCATGACGGATCGCTGAACATGCCTCCGTACGACCGTTCGCGCTACGAGCTGGAGATCTTCTCGCCCCCGTACTTGTTCGCTCCCGACGGCTCGCTGGCAACACGGCCCGTCCTTTCCCGTGTGCCGGAGAGCCTTCGGTATGGCCAAGAACTCGAGATCACGGTCTCCGAGCACACCGCGTCAGCAGCGTTTCTAGCCCCCAGTGCGCTCACCCACCAGATCAATCCCGGTCAGCGCTACGTGGGACTCGGCATCAACGGACAGAGCGCAAGTGGCGAGCTCCGGCTTGGTGCACCAACCGACAAGAAGGTGACGCCGCCAGGGTGGTACCTGCTGTTCATCGTCGGCGACTCAGGAACACCGTCAGTAGGAAGCTGGATCCACCTGGCAGGGGACTGAGTCCCTAGTCTGGCGCCGTAATCGGGTTAGTTTTCCACACGCCGGGCCCTCTAGGACTGGCGCGAAACCCTGTTCTGCCTGGTGGTTCGGGTGCCTAGCTCCTCTCCGGAAAGAAAATTGTCCTTTCGGGAACGTCGAGCTGTTGAGCAACGGCTGGGCAGTACGTTCCACGCAAGCTTCATCCCCTCAGATGCGCGACATGTGCTGGTTCTCAAACGCTCTCGCGGCGCAGTGCGGGGCTCTCGCAAGGCGACGTACAGTGCGGTGATGACTCCAACTGTCACGTCGCTTCGCGAGGGTGTGAGGTCGATCGTCGAGGCGTGGAAGCCTCAACGTAGCGAGCGTCAGGCGCGCCGGTCTTTAGAGCGAGACGACTTCGTCGAGCTTCGCCACGCGGGCTTTCTGCACACTGTCGTTCCGGAGGCGGCGGGTGGTGTGTGGCGCGACACGCCTTCGTCGGCGCGAATGGTCTGCGACCTGCTGCGACTACTAGCGACCGCCGACCCGTCCGTCGCACTCGTTGCGGCGATGCATCCTTCCGTTGTGGCGTTCTGGCTGCTCAACCCCGATCCGAGCCAGATTTTATGGGAGCGACAGCGGCAGGCGGTCTTTGCCAGCGCCGAAGCAGGTGAGCAGTGGGGCACGATCACGTCCGAGCCCGGCAGTGGAGGCGACATTGGCCATACGCGTGCGACGGCGGCGCCGACCGATGACGAATCGTTCATGGTCGGTCGCTCGTACGCAATCACCGGCGACAAGCACTTCGGCAGTGGGTCTGGCATCACGGACAGGATGATCACGACCGCGATCCCCGAGGGAGAGGACGCTCCAACGATCTTCGTCCTTGACGTGCGCGGCCGCCCCTGGGACGGGACCGCAGGGCTCACCTTGATCGCGGAATGGGACGGCGTCGGCATGGCGGCAACACAGAGCCACGCGATGCGCCTTGACCGGGCCCCGGGTGTGCGCCTCGCTCGAGAGGGGCCATTGACCGCCGTCACGGCGGGCGCTGGCGCTTTCGTCGCCACCACGTTCATCGCTGTCATTCTCGGTGTCCTCGACGAGGCGATGGCAGTTGCGAAGCAACAGCTGCTTCCCAAGTCGGAGAACCTCCGTGCTTACGAGCGAGTCGAGTGGGCACGAGCGACCCATGACTACTGGCTTGCGGTGCAGGCTTTCGAGGGGTCACTGCGCGCGATGGAGAAGGACGACCCGAATGCCTTGTTCGCTGCATTGTGTGCAAAGGAGGCGGTGGCTGAGTTGGCAGAGGCCACACTTGCTCGTCTCGCGAGGGTGATCGGCGGCGGGACGTTCTCTCGCCGCAGCCCGTTCGCGCACTGGTACGAAGACGTCCGTGCTCTTGGCTTTCTGCGACCGCCGTGGGGCCTCGCTTACGACAATCTGTTCACGCTGTCGTTCGTCAAGCACGAGTAAGGGATCGACCTGACGAACCGCCGGTCACGGCTCGAGTGCGAGACAGAGCAAGAAGCGGCTCGTCGAGTCCGAATCGGCCACTGGCCACACCAAACCGAGCCGATAACCTCTCCCACCGGGCTCCGGCCCGAAGCGCGGGAGGGTTTTCTTCCACCTTTTCAACCGGTTCCGCCCCTCGCCCCTCTAGCTCAACGGTAGAGCAGCGGACTTTTAATCCGTTGGTTCGGGGTTCGAGACCCCGGGGGGGCACCGAATTGATCTGGGCGCCACGCGATGTTCACCGCGCCTGATCTTCGAGCGAGACCGGCGCCCAGATC
>JANMMQ010000101.1:0-2336 GCA_031373465.1 Ilumatobacteraceae bacterium
GGCGTAGTACTTGTTCTCGTTGTCGGGAGCGCCGACGTTGCCCTCCTGGACGACGCGGACGTTGTCGTAGCAGGCGAAGGGCACGCACGTCCTGATGCCGACCTGGACCGGCTGCCCGACCGACGGCTTTTCGTCAGGCGATCCACCGATGTCCCAGCGTGGTGTCGTCATGTCCACCTTGGCAGGGGCGAGGATGCCGATCCGGCCACCCTTGTCGTTGCCGATCCAGGCTGAGTCGGTATTGGTGTAGGCGCCACCTTCGTAGTCCTCGGTGTATCCGCCAAGGATCCACACGTTGCCGTCTTTGTCGAGCGCCATGTAGTCGATGCTGCGTTGCGAGATCTCACCGGAGTCGGTCGACTCGTCCAGCATGGCGATGGTTGGCACGCCCGCGATCGTTCGAATCACGTCGGTCATCGTCGTGATGATCTCGTGCGGGACCTTTCGCGAACCGACCTCGGTCGTGCCTGCTCGCACCCACTGCAGGCCTGGCTTCAACGGGTGGAACGGGTTGGTGTCGAGCGTCGGGTCGACGAAGTTCGCCGCGTCGAATGCCACCTGCGTTCCAACGTCGGTATCAGGCTTCTTGGCATTCGAACCGCTTCCGCATGCCACGGAAAGCAGCGCCAGCGCGACGCCGCCGCACACGATGGCCACACGCTGCCACGAATTGATTGATCGTTTCATCGGGTCACCCTACGACGGGCCTCCTGACCGCTACCTGACTCACGTTGCCGCGCAGTCAGCTGGCAGTCAGGTGGGCATGCGAAGCTGACACCCCCACCGAGATGAAGGCTCGACGATTGAAGATTTTGCTCATCGAAGATGACAAGAAGATCGCCACGATCGTCAAACGCGGCCTTGACGCGGAAGGTTTCACCGTCGAGGTCGCGTTCGAGGGACAAACCGGCCTGTGGCTTGCGACCGAAGGCGGGTTCGACTTGATCCTGCTCGACATCATGTTGCCGGGCCGAAACGGCTTCCAAATCTGCGCCGACCTCCGTGCTCGAGCGATCTGGACGCCGATCATCATGTTGACCGCCAAGGACGGCGACCTCGACGAAGCCGAGGCGCTCGATGCCGGCGCAGACGACTACCTCACCAAGCCGTTCTCGTTTCCGGTGCTCCTCGCTCGGATCAGATCGATGCTACGTCGGATCGGTGGGCGAGGAGAGCCTGCACCACTCAACGCCGGTGACCTGCGCATCGATCCGATCACCCGCCGGGTCTGGCGCGGCGATCACGAGATCAGCGTGACGTCACGTCAGTTCGAGGTGCTCGAGTTCCTCATCCGACGCGCCGGACAGGTCCTGACGAAGCAGGAGATCCTCAATGGTGTGTGGCAGTACGACTTCGAGGGTGACCTCAACATCGTCGAGGTCTACATCCGTCGGCTGCGATCAGCAATCGACGAACCATTCGGCCGGGGGGCAATCCAGACCGTCCGCGGCGCCGGCTACCGGCTCGCAGAAGACGGAGGATGACAAGTCGTGCGCCGAACCATCCGGTTCCGAATCACCGCGGCAGCGGTCGTCCTGTCAGGAGTGCTACTCGTCGGCGTCGCGCTCGTGATGGTCACTGTCGTGCGATCTCAGCTCACCGACAACCTTGATGAGAGCAGCAACCAGCGCGCCGACACGATCGAGTCGGTGCTGTCGTCCGGTTTTCCATCTCGCCTACCCGGCGACGAAGACCTCCTCGTGCAAGTCGTCGACGCGGGCGGCGCCGTGTTGGCCTCTTCCGCAAATCTCGTCGGCAAGCCACCGATCACGTCCCTCACACCTGGACATCGAACGGTTCATGGGGTGTCGGGGCGGACCGAGGTGTTCCGGGTTCTGGTCCGACGGGTGACGAGTCAAGGACGGCCGGCGCTGCTCATCGTCGGCACCAACTACGACCACGTCACTGAACCGGTATCGATCTTGTCCCGCTCGCTCGCGCTCGCCGTACCCTGCGTTGTCGTCGTCCTCGGCGTGCTCACTCGGTGGCTGACAGGTCGTACGTTGCGGCCTGTCGAACGGATGCGGCTCGACATGGCCGACATCACCAGCACCCGCCTCGATCGACGGGTCAAGGAACCGGCAACAGGCGACGAGATCGACCGGCTGGCGCGCACGATGAACGCCACCCTCGATCGACTCGAAGATGCGATCCGCCGCCAGCAACGTTTCGTTGCCGACGCATCCCACGAGCTGCGCAGCCCCCTCACGCGGATGCGCAGCGAACTCGAACTCGACATCGCCCAGGCGCACCCGGGCCAGCCCACAACGACACAACAGAACGTGCTCGAGGAAACGATCACCCTGCAGCATCTCGTCGATGATCTGCTTCACCTT
>JANMMQ010000162.1:0-7610 GCA_031373465.1 Ilumatobacteraceae bacterium
GCTTGAAGACGGTCTCACGGGTCGTCAACGGCGAGCCGGGTGTTTCACCCGAGCTTGGTCAGCGGGTGCGCCTCGCCATCGAACGCCTCGACTATCGCCGCAACCTCGCCGCCAGCAATCTCCGCCGATCGGGCGGTCGCATGCGATCGATCGGTCTGTTGCTGTCCAACATCATCAATCCGCTCGACGGCGCGATCCAACGAGCGATCGAAGAGGCAGCATTGGTTCGCGACGTGATCGTCATTGCGTCGAGCATCGACGAGGATGCAGGCCGCGAGCGGGAGATCGTCGGGATCTTCACCTCGCGGCGGGTCGACGGTCTGATCATCAAGGCGGCCGGCCATGATCAGAGCTACCTGACCGATCAGAGACGCATGAACATGGCCATGGTGTTCGTCGACCGACCACCGGCGTTCCTCGATGCCGACACGGTCGTGGTCGACAACGAGGCCGGCACGCGGAGAGGCATTGCCCATCTCATCGCCCACGGGCATCGCCGGATCAGCTACCTCGGCGCTCTGCACACGATCGTGACCGCAGAGCAGCGCGTCGACGGCTATCGGGCCGCACTCGCCGCGGCGCGCATCGAAGCGGACGAGTCTCTGATCAGACTCGACATACAGGACAGTGAACATGCGCAGGCGGTCGCGCGGAAGCTGCTGCAAACCGCCGACCCGCCGACGGCGTTCTTCGCGGCACAGAACCTGATCACGATCGGCGTCGTGCATGCGCTGAGGGAGCTCGATCTGCATCGCCGCATCGCTGTTGTCGGTTTCGACGACGTGCCGCTGTTCGATCTGCTGGAACCTGCTGTCACCGTGTTGGCGCAAGACGCGTGGGCGATCGGACGTCAGGCAGCCACAGCGCTGTTCGACCGGCTCGACGGTTCCATGGCGCCCACCCGTACCCACGTCATTCCGGTCTCGTTGATCGAACGCGGCTCAGGTGAGATCCTCGGGCCGTACTCGGACTGATGCGGTCGTCACTGGGGCGCTTCTGCGTGGACGATCGAACCGACAGGCGACGACTGGAACGCGTCGACGAAGGAACGTATTGACCGTGTTGCCCCGCTGATCTCGATGCGGCCTGAGCGGTGTGCTTCCTCGAGAGGAACGTGCCCGAGGTACGTGCGGTACAGCGTCGAGCGGTCAGTGCGCACTGTGACGTCGACTTCGAATCGCGGATCGGCGAGACACAGTGACGCGCTGTCGTCGACAACGATCCAGTAACGCTTTGGATGGTCGGTGAAGTTGACGAAGATCGTGAACCGAGGTCCGGGCAACTTGCTGGGGTCGAGGCGACGGTGCAGCCACCACAGCAACAGGTCGGGGTCGAGCTCCTCGGGCTGCGGTTCGCCGAACGTCCACCGCGCCCCCCAAGTCGCCAGGCCGAACACGACCGGTTCGAGATCGCGGCCCGACGACGTGAGTTTGTAGCCGCCGTCACCTTCCTGTTCGATCACTCCCGCCCGTTTCAGTTGCTGCAGCCGCCGGCTGAGCAACGCACGGGAAAGCCCGGGGTTGCCGCTGATGAACTCGTTGAACCGCGATGTGCCCGTCAACAGATCGCGAATGATGTGGATCGTCCAACGATCACCCAGCAGCTCCGCGGAGCGGGAGATCGGGCAGTACTGGCCGTACGTCTTCATGTGCTCCAACATTGGCACAGTTCAGTATTGGAACTGGACGCCAACCACTGCGAGGTCTTGTCTGAACCACATGCGAATCCCGATGAATGACATCCCGACCAAGATCAACGTGCCAGGCGCCGTCGCACGACAAGCGATCAACTTCGGCGATGCCTCCGACTACGGATCCCTGTCTGCCGAGTACTTCTCGCTCGGTGCCGGCACGGACATCGCCCCGCTCTTGAAGGGTCTCGACGACGATGCCTGCCAGGCACCCCATTGGGGATTCGTCATGTCCGGCGAAGTTGTGGTCACGTATACCGACGCCACTGAGGAAACCTGCAGTGGCGAGGATCTGTTCTACTGGCCGCCCGGCCACAGCGTGCGTGTCGTCAGCGATGCCGAGGTGATCCTGTTCAGTCCACAGGTCGAGCATGCCGAGGTCTTGAACCACATGATCGCGGCGATGGCCGGATGATCAAGAGGCCGACCGAAATGCACGAACGACCGAGGAGGTCCGATGGAAGGCAATGATCAGCTGGCAGTCATCATCCCGATGCTGAAGGAACTGGGTGGCCGCGTCCAGCCCCAGCAACTCGATGGCGCGACGCCGTGCGAGTCGTTCACCGTCACAGACGTCCTGGGCCACATGACAGGTGTCGCTTCCGCGTTCGCGCCAGCGTTCCGAGGAGAGCCGTCTCCCGGCGAGAGCCCGCCCGCAAACACGGGCGACGAGGATCTGATGACGAGGTTCCAGCTGGCAATGGACGGCCTACTCGACGCCGTCCAAAGCCCGGGCGCGTTGGATCGCACGATCGAGACTCCGTTCGGACCGATGCCCGGGTCGACGTTCGCCCGCTTGGTAGCGTTGGACGGGCTGATCCACGGTTGGGACCTGGCCACGTCGACACAGCAGGGATGGGATCCTCCGGCGAGTCTCGTCACGGAGGTCGACGCCTTTGCCCGGCAGGCACTCGTGCCGGAGGCGCGTGGCGACAGGTTCGAGCAGGCGAAAGAGGCACCAGCCGGCGCCACGCCCCTGCTGCGACTCGTCGCCTTCAGCGGTCGAACCGTCTGACCCCGCGATCGATCGATCTCGGGCGTCTTGAGATACAGGGTCACGGGTAACGTTTCGCGCATGAACCTCGCCGAGGAACTGGTCCTCGTGGCCATCGATCCTTCTTCCGGCCGTCACGCTCTTGGCCTGCGAAGTGAGCTGAACGCATGCCTCGCCGGTCTCCTGGTCGCCGAGCTGCTGCTCGATGGGGTGGTCGAGATCAGCGACAAACCGGACCGGACCGTGGTGACCGGCAAAGTCGAGCCGACGACGAAGATCCTGGCTGCGGCGACTGCGGTGGTCATCGAACGGGGACCGAAGATGAAGGCCATCCTGTCGCACATGGACAAGGGCCTCGCCCACCGGTTGGGTATGGGCACATGGGATGCGATCGTGTCGGGCTTGGCCGACGCGGGGGTGCTGGCCGCGACGCATGGGATCCGGTCACGCAACGACGTGCTCCAGCCCTTCGTCCGCGACGCCACTGTTGCAGCGCTGCGTGTTGCCGCCGCGGGTGACTCCGCTCTCGATGCTCGCGTCGCTGCCTTGCTGTCGATGTCAGGGCCTGCACACCTTCTGGAGATCGTGGCTCCCGACCGTTCGAAGCGTCGTCACGCTCGAGATCGCATCGACAGCGCTCTCGACGCAACACCCCTCGAACAAGTTGGCAAGATCGTCCGCCGGCTGATCTCCGACGCTGCCTCCGCGGCCGCCGGCGGAGTCGCTGCATCGGTTGCGGTCATGGGTTGACCTGCAACGCGAATCACGCGCGTATCACGGCACATCCGCCGCCGCTCTTGAAACCACCGACGATGAGATGAGCAGGTGGCGAGGTGAGCGAAATCGCAATTAAGCGCGGTAACTGGCGAATTGCGGGCGTGGCCGCGTTGATGATCAGTTTGTTGTCGTCGTGCAACGGCTCGCCCACCAGCCGCGACACCAACGATTCCACCCCGCCAAGCCTGACCATGTCGATCGCGGGTACGAAGCAGAACCCGGGCGGAATCGATGACAACATCGCCCCTGGGTCGACGACCGACTTGCGACCGCGAGGTGCGCAGATCCTCATCAAGGCGACCGACAGCGGCGGCGTCTCGTTCGTCGAGTTGTGGCTCACCGAGAAGGAGGCGTGTCCCGGCGTGATCGCAGGTCCCACCCTCGCCGGCAAGGCTGCCGCGCGTACGAACGGTACCGTCACGGCCACGCAAGCTCCCTCATCGTTGACGGCAGCGTTTCGGATCGAACCAGCGGGACGAAAGACCGGATGCCTCTACACGTTCGAGGTGTGGGGTGAGGCCGACAATGCAGCCACCACCCCGGTGCACGCCAAGTCTCAGATCGCCAAGGTCACGCTCCAGACATAGGTGCCGCTCGGAGGCTGCATGTAACGTGACCTACTCCGTGCCCCAGAAATCGTGGAGGATTGCAATGACATCTCGGCGTCGGTTGCGAATGCGCATCGAAGTCGTCCTCGCCATCGTGTTCGCGCTGCTTGCGATCTCGACCATGATTCAGCCGCAGTGGATCGAGCGGTTCTTCGACTTTGCTCCGGATCGCGGAAGCGGTGATGCCGAGTGGGGGATCACGGTGGCGTTCGGTGTGGCCAGCCTCGTGGCATCGTTGCTCGCCAGCCGCAACTGGTGGCTGCTCGAAGCCGAGTCCACGCACTGACCCAAGGGCGCCGGGGCGCTCAGGCCATCGCGATCGAGGGCCGGCGGCCACCGTCGACCGCGGTACGCCAGTGGCGTGACCTCAGCGTCAGTACGCCGAATCCGACCAGCATCAGTATCGCCCCGACGCCGAAGGCGAGGTGCAAGTTGGTTGCGTCGCCGATCGACCCTATGAACAACAGCCCGACCCCGTAGGAGATCCCCATGGCCGCCTGCATGATCGACATCACGCGACCGCGGCTGGCCGCCGGCGCGTCGCGCTGGATGATGGCCGACGAGGCGATGAAGAAACCTGCGCCGGCACCGCCGAGCAGAGCCGATGCCGCCACCACCCAAATGGCGTTGGGCGCCACTGCGTACATCCCGAGCGCGAGTGCCAACACGACGATGAGACGGCCGATCAGGAGCGACCGGGGGTGCCGGTGAGCGAGCACTGACACGATGACGCCACCGATGATCGCGCCGGCGCCCTGGGCCGAAGCCACCGTTCCGGCCATACCCGTGCCGCCGCCGTACTCGGCACGGAGATAGATCGGAATGAGACCGATGAATGGAACGATCGTGAGGTTGTACAGGACCAGCAGGGCGACGCCGTGGAAACAGCCCGTCGTGGAGCGAAGCGTGCGCCAACCGCCGACGAGACGATCGAAGATCGTGCCCTCGCTGCGAGTCGGTTGGAACGTACGGCGAACCAATGAGACCGCCACCGCCAACACCACGAATGACGCTGCGTTGAAGCCGATCGTCCATGCCGGCCCGGCTACCAGGACCAGCGCGGTGCCGAGGAGCGGGCCGATGATGCGGCCGCTGTTCCACGAATAGACACCCAACGAGACCATTGCCATGAGCTCCTCGGGTGGGACGAGGTCGGGCAGCATCGCCGCATACGAAGGGGCGCCGGTTGCCCCGGCAGCGCTGGCCAGAAGGATCAGGACGATGAGCACGGCCGGCGTGCGAACGCCCATGCCGAGGGTGACCGCCAGCGCCGTGGTGACCAGCGCCTGCACCATCAGCGCAGTGGCGAAGACCTTGCGCCGGTCGAACCGATCGGCCAGCAGGCCGCCGACAGGAGACGCGATGCTCTGCGGTGCGAACGTGGCCAGAGCTACCAATCCGGTCTGGATGGCAGAGCCGGTATTGGCGGCGACGAGGCTGCCGACGACGATCAATTGGACCCACGTGCCGATGTCGCTGACGACCGCCGCACCCCACAAAAGCCGCACCGCCCGATGGCGTAGGGGCAGGAATGGGTGGTTGGTCACAACAAGGCTCCAGGGTAACGAGCGGCCTTCTCCCGCGAGGGTCAGTTCGATAGGACATTCGGCACATTTGTGCGACGCCTGAAGCGATCGGCCAGCATGTGTGACGTGGGCCACTGGTTGATGAAGTCCGAACCCGAAGAGCTGTCGATCGACGACCTGGCACGCGCTAAGCGGAAGCGATTCCCGTGGGACGGCGTGCGCAACTACCGCGCCCGAAACTGGATGCTGCAGATGCAGCCCGGCGAGCAGTTCTTCTTCGCTCACAGCAGTTGCAAGGTCCCCGGCATCGCCGGGATCGCCGAGATCGTCGGCGAGGCATACTCGGATCCGACCCAGTTCGACCCGGACAGTCACTACTTCGACGCGGAATCGCCCAGGACCAAACCGCGATGGGTCTGCCGCGACGTGCGATTCGTCGAGCGGTTCGACGAGGTGCTCCCGCTGACGATCCTTCGCCAGCACGCCGAACAGCTGGGACCTTTTCATCTGCTTCAGCGAGCTAACCGCCTCAGCGTGATGCCGGTCAGCGACACCCAATGGGAGTACGTCGTCGCCCTCGCACGCTCGAGCTAGGAATGCGCTGACGCGTGCTGATCCCACAATCGGATGCCGCCGAGCAGACCGGCGTTGTCGTCGATGATCGTGACCTTCGGCCCGAGGTCGCCCTGAATCCGCTTGGCGTTGCCCCCACTGATGTAGAGGTGGTCGAAGATGAACACCGCGTCGAGCATGGCGATCGCCTTGTGAACGCGCTCGTTCCAAATCGTCTTGCCAACGCGTCTGAACGCCACATCGCCGAGCTGCTCGTCGTACGTCTCGCCGTTGCGAAACCGGTGTTGCGACAGCTCCATGTGGGGCGCCAACTGACCGTCCTGTAGCACCGCGGTGCCGAAGCCGGTGCCCAGGGTGATGTCGACTTCGAGTCCCTTTCCCTCGGCGACGTTGAGCCCCTGCATGTCGGCATCGTTGACGACGCGGGTTGGTTTTCCCAACGCTGTCGCGAGGGCGGCGGCGAGGTTGAACGCTGTCCAAGCCCTGAGGGATTCCGGATCGACCTTGGAGTCAGGACCGTTCGACAAGATGAGGTGCGGGGCCGTGAACACCACACCGCCGCGTACCATCCCGGGAAAGCCCACTGACACCCGGTCGTACTTGCCGAGGGGCTTGATCAGCTCCTGCAGCTCCCCGACGAGACGCGTCGGCGGCAGCGGATAGGGGGTGGCGACCCGCACCCGATCGGTGAGCATCGTTCCGTTGGCGTCGAGCGGCGACGCCTTGAGACCGGTCCCACCGATGTCGATCGCCAGGGTGATGGGTCCTGCCCGTCGTGCGATGGCCATCGCCGGATATTACTGCCAAACAAGGTTTTGCGACTGAGTCGCAAACCAATCTATTCTCGGCACAGCGCCGAACAGGACGTGACGAAAGGGGGTCGCAGGATGCACATTCCCGACGGGTACCTGAGTCCGGCAACCTGCGCCACCTTCTATGCGGCCTCCGTGCCGGCGTGGTTGACTGCCGGCCGGCGGGTCAGAAACGTCGTCCGCAACCGCTACGTACCGTTGGTCGCGTTAGGCGCTGCGTACTCGTTCCTGGTGATGATGTTCAACGTGCCGATTCCTGACGGCACCACTGCACACGCCGTCGGCGCAGTGCTGATCGCTGTGTTGCTGGGGCCGTGGGCGGCCGTCATCGCAGTCAGCATCGCCTTGCTCATCCAGACTCTCTTCTTCGGTGACGGTGGTGTCCTTGCGTACGGAGCCAACTGCTTCAACATGGCCGTGGTCATGCCAATGGTCGGCTACGCGGTCTACCGGCTCATTGCCAGGCGCGTGTCGCTGACATCGCCCCGACGCCCCTTGGCTGCGGGCCTCGGTGGCTTCGTCGGGCTGAACGTCGCCGCGCTCTGCACCGCGATCGAGTTCGGTCTGCAACCAACGTTGTTCAAGACTGCGGACGGCTCACCCTTGTACGCGCCGTTCCACCTCAGCCAG
>JANMMQ010000168.1:0-2431 GCA_031373465.1 Ilumatobacteraceae bacterium
GGTTCAACACGACCAGGCTGCACAGCTCACTCGCTGACATCCCGCCCGCCGAGTTCGAGGCGGCCTACTACGCTCAAAGATCGACCAGCCAACTGGTTGAAACCCAATAACCCGAGTCTCCATCAGACCCAGGGCGGTTCACTGGGCATCTTGGTAAGCGTCGTCCCAGTGGTTGTGTGGGCTTGGGACCGGTCTCTCGGTCTGCCGTTCGGTCCAACAAACGGGGTGCGTGGCTCGATCGGGCGGTCCGACGTCTTGTCCGTGGTGTTCGAGCTGCTCACCATCGTCGCTTTGTGGCCTTTCATGCGCCCGACCTACGGCATGCGAGGGCTCGGCCATCTCGATCTGGTGAGCAAGATCGCGACCGCCTCCATCGTTGTCTATGTCGCAGGGTTCTCGTATTGGGCGATGCTTGGCGACCAAGGCGCGATTCATCGGGCGGCCGAAGCAACGGCTGTCGTGTCCGACTCCGTCGTTCCGGATCCCCGGACGGCCCAAGCACCGATCGCCACGACAGGGTCTGCCGTGGTCCCCACACAGACACTGTCGTATGCCGCCAAGGAGTACAGCTTCAGCGGCCCGGCCACGGTCTCGGCAGGTGTGACGCGAATCAACCTACATAATCTCGGTGACAGACCACACGAGCTCGAAGTGATCCGGATTCCCGATTCAACTCCTACGCCGAGCAGCAACGCGGATCTTGAAAAGCTCTTTGGCGACATGAAGTTGGCAACGGCTGGCGCTTCGGAGATCTTGGCTGGCACGGACCAAGTGCCCGCAGGGGCCTCGTCCAGCCTCACCGTCCGTTTGACACCTGGCGCGTACATGCTCGGCTCTGCAATCGCCGATCCAAACGGAGCCTACGACTACGCCCAAGGCATGATCACCCTGCTCACTGTCACGGCACCCGTCGACTCGTCGACCGTGCTGACGACCGCGGCGGAAGTTTCTACAGCTGGCTGAAGCCGCTCGAAGAAGCAAATGTGCGCGGTCAGCCAGGGGCAGTCACCGGTTCGGCTGCATCGAACTTGTCGTAGCCCTGATCCATGATGTGCCCGTCGGTGCGCATTTCAAGATGCCGTATTCGACCGCTGGCATCCACCCACACTCGAAACCAGGCCGGCAAATCTGGCCGCACGAAAGCGATCACCGTCGTCGGCGTTCCGTCGACTGTGGTCGTGCCCAATCTTCGGATTGCCATAGCTCCAGACCAGTATGAGTCGTAGAAGTTCGAGGGCCACGAGAATGGGGTTCCTGCCTTGTTGGGGATCCACGCCTTCGACGCGGCGTCGCGCCGGTAGCTGTCCGCGCCGATGAATACCGCCGAGGTACCGTCGGAGCTGTCGAAGCGCATCCGGTCGGGGGCCCCGAACACATAGTCAGTCAATTGCGCGGCGCCATCCGCAGAGCCTCGGATTGTCTCCGTCAACTGCGCGGACTGGAGACCATTCATGACAAGGCGCGTCCGTTGCAAATCGCTGGTGCCGTCGGCAACGGGCAGCGTCACCTCGGTGTCGAAACGTAGAGGACCCCGATTGGACGTTGCCAAAACGCTCAGTTGCCAGTGATCGCTGGGCAGCGCAACGTTGCCTGTGAAGCAGCCGAACCCGCACGAGTGGAGCGGCGCATCGAGCGCCGGGTCTGACTCCGATGCGCCAGTTAGGTGGGCATCGCGCAGTCCGTCGCCTGGCTCGGCGCCGACAACTGTTACGAGCACCGTCACTGGGCCAGGCTCGGGAGGGCTGAGGGTGAGGCCGATGACGAAAGGACCGTCAGCGGCAGCGAGTGACAAGGCCGACCCGCTGGCGACTCGCGTGAGTGTCGCTTCGGTGTGGGTGGCTGCCTCTGCCGCAGCCTCCTCGCGTGGCGGCGTTGGGAAGCCGGTGAGCACCGTCGCCACTACCAACCCGCCCACAGCCAGCATCGCCTCAGCGGCCACAGGGCGTCGCACCTGCCGGGACTTTGCTTTTGGCCGGCGTCGCAACTGTCGATGTACGAGCCCGGCCAAAACCATGGCGACGAGCACCGACGCTTTCACGAGAACAGCCTCACCGTACCGAGTATCTAATAGGGCGCCCACGTGGTCGACCTCAAATGCCGCGGCAACAACACCCGTGGCCGCGACGGTCCCCGCGGCGGCAACCGCGAGAGGAGCCACAGCGCTCAATTCCCGCACGACGTCCGTACCTGATGCGACCGCCATCACAATGGCCGTCAACCAGACTCCCACAGCGGCAAGGTGCACCGCGAACACCACGGTGGCCACCACTGGGTAAGGCGCGGCGGCGGCGTGCCCGGCAGCCGCTTCGGCACCGATCGCTGCCACAACGAGAAAATCGTTCGCCCACCGCCGGCCGCTCAGCACGACGCCACATCCGGCGGCGGCAAGGATCAGCAGTCGCAACCAACCACTTTGGTTGCCGCTCAACAC
>JANMMQ010000096.1:0-2022 GCA_031373465.1 Ilumatobacteraceae bacterium
CGAGGTAAAAGATCCTCAAACAAATGTCGATGGAAGTCAAACCTAGACCGCAGCCGCACTAATGCCCGTCGTTGTGTATCGCCTGTATCAACTAAGTTTCGCTGAATTTCCTGTTCCTGCCGGACGCTCAGCGAAGCCAGCGCGTCCGCCAGCCCCGGCTCGTACGTCGAAGATGAAGGTGCGACAACCTCAAATCCGATCTGGCGTCTCGAGCGACCGCGTTGACGTCGCCCCCATCGCCGACCCACTTGAAACAAATAGCCGGCCGGGTTGTCCATGATCAGCACCCTCTCGCGATGCTCCCACCCGTATCGGAATGCCTCGGCAGTCGCATCTCGTCCGGTTTCTCCACCGAAAGCAGTAACCAGAGCGGCGCGCAACCGTGGCTCTGTGGCATCGAAGAACGCCTTGAACTGACCATGCGAATCCTCGACCAACTGCCCCCTGACCACTTCGGTCATCTCTCACCTCTGTCACCTAAGGCATCTGCCCGTCAGTTTGCACCACAAGCGCCCGAACAACGACTGTCGTGGAACGGTCGGTGATCTTTTTCGCCGAAGGCGCCATATCTGCCAGTGAGAATGCGTGTGCTGGTTTGCATCCGCGTTTGTTGCTGGTGCGAGCTGGCAGGCTGATTTGACTTCGGGGTTCGACACGCCCCGTTCCGGAGGGCGATTCGAGTTGCTGCACTAACAGCTGCTCGGTCACTGGTCTCCTTCACGGGACGTGCGTGCCTGCCCCTCAACTAAGAAAGGGGTGGCCGGATGGTCATCGTAGATTCAGCGCGTCACGTCGTCGGTGGGGTCGACACGCATCGCGACTCGAACGTCGCCGCGGTCGTCGACATGAACGGCGGTGTGTTGGGTATCGAGTCGTTCGCAACAACCGCGGATGGGCATCGCTGCTTGTCGTCGTGGATGGTCGGGTTCGGCACGATCGAACGAGTCGGCATCGAGGGCACCGGCGCTTACGGGGCCGGTGTTGCTCGTCACTTGTCGTCGTCGGGAGTGATGGTGATCGAGGTTGATCGACCCGAGCGTCAGAAGCGACGCAAGCAGGGCAAGTCTGATCGGATCGACGCCGTGGAAGCTGCGCGTGGCGCGCTGTCGGGTCGTTGCGAAGGCCAAGCAAAGTCAGGCGACGCCCACGCCGAAGCGTTGCGCGCTCTGCTGGTCGCCAAACGATCGGCGCGCTCGACACGGATCCGCACCATCGTCCAGCTCCGCCATCTGATGTTCACCGCACCCGACGAACTCCGCGCGAAGTTGGGTTCGTTGAGCGCGACACAGCTGGTCAACGAGGCCGCACGACTGCGTCCACGACCCGGTGGTGACGTCGCTCTCTTTGGTGTGAAGACCGCCGCGGTGATCCTCGCTCGTCGGGTTCACGCCCTCGATGTCGAGCTCGACGTGATCGACGCCCAGATCACACCCTTGGTCAAAGCTGCCGCACCCGAACTGTTGAACATCTACGGCGTCGGCGCCGACACCGCCGCGGTGTTGCTCGTCACCGCTGGCGACAATGTTGAGCGGATCACTACCGAAGCGAAGTGGGCGATGCTGTGTGGCATCGCTCCGATCCCGGCCACGAGCGGTCTGACCGTCGACCAGTTCCGGCTCAACTACGCCGGCGACCGCCACGCCAACAACGCCATCTGGCGGATCGTGATCACCCGACTCGGACAACACGAACCACGCACCATCGCCTACATGCAACGCCGCCTCGATGAAGGCAAATCGAAGCGATACATCATCCGTTGTCTCAAGCGTTACGTCGCCCGAGAGATCTTCAAAGCGCTACCGCGCTGACAAGAACGCGGTGGTGGGACTGGCTCAATAACTGCCTGACACCCTCGGGTTGTCTTTCGAACGACATGCCGTCCCGTCACCGCAACAACACCGCCGGAACCCGTGGCCTGATAAGAGCCTGCCCTCACCAGAGTGGCCCATCACTGGCCTGCCCGAAACACCGGCAACAAGATCCTTGACAACACATAGGAGCGTCGATCTGTATGGCCGCGGC
>JANMMQ010000180.1:0-2182 GCA_031373465.1 Ilumatobacteraceae bacterium
CGGACACCGAATCGCTGGACCTCTTCGCTTCGGAAGTGATGCCCAACTTCCGCTAACGCATCTGGATGACGTTGCCGGTCACCATCCGCGCCTCGTCTGAGCACAGCCAGGCGATCACCGCCGCGACGTCGGGTGGATCGGCCACGTGAAAGTGCTTAGAGCTGATGGCCGCGAACTCGCGAACGGCGTCATTGACCCAGCCGGAATCCGTGATCGGCGGATGAATCATGTTGGCCGTCACGCCGTGACCGCCGAGCTCGGTGGCCGCCGCCATGGTGTAGTTGACGAGCGCCATCTTCGCCGCTCCGTATGTCACCTCGGATGGAAAACCATTCGGTCCTCCCGACGTCAGGCCGACGATCCGACCCCAGGTCGCCCCGCGAGCGATGTGCCGACGAGCGAACTCGGCGATCATCAGAGCCCCGCCACGGGCATCGACACCGAACGTGCGATCGAACAGCTCGGCCGTCACCACCGGCGTGGCCCGCCCGGCAGTGTCGTGCCCGTTTACGGCGAACGAGTCGCCGGACGCCCAACCTGTGGCGTTATTGATCACGATGTCGACTGGGCCGAGCTCGGACTCGGCCCGATCGAACAGCATCGTCGGCGTGGCCGCGTCGAGAAGGTTTGCCTCGACAGCAATCGCCCGACTCCCGGAAGCGGTGATACGCGCGGCGACTTCATCGCCTGAGCGCATCCGGTTCTCCTGGTAGCGCTCGGGCGTGGCCGGATCCTCGACGACGCGGCCGCGCAGATATGTGACGAGGACGGCGATGCCGTCGGCGGCGAGACGTTCGGCCGTGGCCGCGCCGATCCCGTGGTTGGCGCCGGTGACGATCGCGACATGACTCATTTTGCTACTCGTAGCTGCGATAGATCGTTTCCGCGACGCAACTCGGCTTCGCTGCGCCTTCGCACTCGAAGGTCAGCTCGTAGTTCATTTGAACTCCGCCGGCGATGTCGTCCACGCCGAGAAGCCTGACGCCGAGGCGCAGGTTGGCGCCGACCGGTACCGGCGACATGAACCGCACCTTGTTACAGCCGTAGTTCACCCCCATCTTGAACCCTGTGGTCTGCACAACCATCGGCAACAACACCGGCGCCAGCGACAACGTGAGGTACCCGTGGGCGATGGGTCCGCCGAACGGGCTTTCCTTCTTGGCCCGCTCCGGATCGACGTGGATCCATTGGAAGTCGCCGGTGGCGTCGGCGAACTTGTTGACGCGTTCCTGGGTGATCTCCATCCAGTCGCTGTAGCCGAGGTGCTCGCCGACAACCCTTTTGAGCCCCGCGGAACCCTGAATGATGCGTGGTGACATGGTGCGAGCATTGCAGTCGCCGCGGCGTACGGTGAAGTCGTGTCGGATCGACTGCTTCGCGCCGCGCTGTTCCCCCTTCGCTTGACCAAGAACGCGGCGCGCCTGCTACGAAGTGCCCTCATGGCTGACTTCTTGACCGCCTATTCGATCGCGCAGCCCGACAAGATCGCGGTGATCGATGACCGCTCGGACGGCACCTTCACAACGCTCACATACAGCGAGCTCAACGAACAGGCCAACCGTCTGGCCAACGTCCTGCTCGACCTCGGTGCGAAGCCCGGCGAGACGAAGGTCGTTTGGTGCGGTCAGAACTCTCCTGGCGTCGTCGTGCTCATCAACGCCACCCGCAAACTGGGTGTCACGGCCGTACCTCTCAACTATCGACTCAGCGACGAAGAGGCGACCTACGTCGCAGACCATTGCGACGCATCGATCGTCTTCGTCGACGCCGAGTCCGCTCCGATGTTCGAACGCATCCGTGGTGACCTGCCGAAGGTCACCCACTTCCTCGTTTTCGGAGGCGAGACACCTGACGAGATGATCGATGCCGACGCTGCGATGACTTCTGCATCCAGCGGCGAGCCCGCGGTTCCGACGGCGACCGAGGCCGGGGCGACGATGATCTACACCAGCGGCACCACGGGCAAACCGAAGGGTGCGTTCCGGCGCGCAGCCACGAGCCCTGCACAGATCGGGGCAATGCTGGCGTACGTCGGGTACACACCGACCGATGTGTACATCACGACCGGGCCGCTGTATCACAGCGGACCGAGCGGCTTCATGGCAATCGCCCAAGCGCTCGGTCAGACGGTGGTGCTGCAGCGCAGGTTCGACCCCGAGGATTGGCTTCGACTCGTCTCGAC
>JANMMQ010000249.1:0-4569 GCA_031373465.1 Ilumatobacteraceae bacterium
GCGCCGACCTCTCCCGACGCCATCTGGGCGTGAAGGTCGCCGGACATGTGGTCGGGCTGGCGGACGTTGCTGAGGATGAATCGCCAGACGTCGTCGTTGCGCTGGCCGGCCTTCATCAGCTTGCAGATAGGGATCCACAGCCCCTCTTCGAACACATCGCGCGCGCCGGCACCGATGCCGTAGCCACCGACGTCCGTGTGGTGGATGGTGGAACCGAAGAACGCGATCGCCTTGCCGCCGCGGAACACAGGATAGAGCACGGTCACGTCGAGCAGTTGGCCGGCGGTCTTGTACGGATCGTTGGTGATCAACACGTCGCCTTCGACAAGCGAGTCCGGTGGGTACTCGTCGAGTACCGCGGTTGCAGCGCGGGCCAGTGAGTTGATGTGGCCCGGCGTGCCCGTGACGGCCTGGGCGACCATCCGGCCGCGCTGGTCGAAGACGGCGTTGGCAAGATCTCCGGCTTCGCGCACGATCGGCGAGAAGGCGGCCCGTTGCAGCGCCCTGGCCTGTTCGTTGACCGTGGCGATGAGGCTCTGCCACAGCACTTCGAGCTCGATCGGATCGAATGCCATCACTGGCTCCTCTCGGCAACCAACGAACCATCGTCTGCTACCTCGACGACCCAGCCCGGCCGGATCACCGCAGTGGTCTCTCGTTCTTCCACGATTGCCGGGCCAACCAGGCGCTGACCCTTGCCGAGATCGACGCGGCGGTAGACGGGCGTCTCCAGAGCCGCCGCCATCCGGTCGAAGCGGACTGACCGAATGGTGTGCGGGCGCCCGTGATCGGCGCCCACTTCGGCGACGGGTTCGACCGTGTCGGCGTTGGCGTAAGCAGACAGGCGCCACGTGACCGCCTCCACGGTGACGTCGGGAATGGTCAGGCCGTAGGTGCGCCGATAGTCGCGTTCGAAATGGTCGACGATCTCCTGGTCCGTGGCCGGCCATCGATCGCCGTCGCCGACCCAGATCGTCAGTTCGTTGCCCTGCCCGAGATAGCGCGCGTCGATCCCGTAGCGGAAGCGGATGCGGTCGCCCGGCACGCCGGCCGCAGCGAGGACGCGTCGACCTTCCTCGCGCAGGTCGTCGAGCAGAGCGTCGCGTTCCACGTGCGAGATGGCCACGAGCGACCTGACCATGGAGCGGGCGAGGTCGATGCGCACGGGCGAGACGAGAGTGCCGAACGCGCTGAGCACGCTGGCGTTGACCGGGAAGATCACCCGCGGCGAATCGAGCAACTCGGCGACGCCGCACGCATGGATCGGGCCTGCGCCACCGAACGCCAGCAGCGTGACACCACGAAGGTCCTCGCCCTGTTCGACAGCGTGCATGCGTGCCGCCGCCGCCATGTTCTGGTTGACAAGCTCGTGGATGCCGGCCGCTGTATCGCTGGCGGGCAGGCCGAGTTGACCGGCGATCGATTGCAGCGCCGCATCGTTGGCGGCGAGATCGAGCCTCATGTCGCCGCCCAGGAAGTAACCGGCGTCGAGCATGCCGAGCGCGAGGTCGGCGTCGGTGACGGCAGCGCGTGTGCCACCACGCCCGTAGCATGCGGGGCCGGGGTCGGCGCCGGAGGATTCGGGACCCACCTTCAACAGACCAAGCTCGTCGATGCGGGCAAGGCTGCCGCCGCCGGCGCCTATCTCGACGAGGTCGACCGATGGAACCGAGACCGGGAAGCCGGACCCCTTCTTGAAACGGTAGATCCGAGCCACTTCGAACGTGTTGGTGACCTCGGGCTCGCCTCTGACGATGAGGCATGACTTGGCCGTGGTGCCACCCATGTCGAAACAGAGCAAGCGATCCTCGCCGAGACGACGGGCGAACCAACTGCCGGCCAGTGCGCCCGCGGCCGGCCCACTCTCGACAAGACGTATCGGAGCGCGTGCAGCGTCGTCGGCGGAGACCACGCCGCCGTTCGACAACATCATCAACACCGCTCCGCCGAAGCCTTCGGCCGCCAACCACTTCTGCAACTCGTCGAGGTATGGGCCGATGACCGGCATCGTCGCTGCGTTGCAAGCGGTGGTGATCATGCGCGGGTATTCACGGATCTGCGGCGAGATCTCCGCGGAGATGCACACCGGCACGCCGAGCTCGCGACGCAGGTGTTCGGCGATGATCCGCTCGTTGGAGGGGTTGGCGTATGCGTTGATCAGGCAGACGCCGACCGATTCGACTTTGGCCTCGCGCAGCGCCGTCGCGATCGCGTCGAGGTCGGCAGCCAACGGGATCTCGATCACGTCGCCCAGCGGGTTCGTGCGTTCGGCGATCTCGACCACACGGTCGCGAGGCACGGGAGGGCTCGGGAACTCGATCTGCAGGTCGTACATGTCGTAGCGGTGCTCGTCGCGGATCAGCATCGTGTCGCCGAAGCCGAGCGTGGTGACCATCCCTGCGCGGCCGATCTTGCCCTCGATCAACGAGTTGGTGATGAGCGTGGTGGCGTGGACGATGGGAGCCGTGATCTCCGCGGGCCGAACGCCGGCCTTCAGCAGGAGCTGGCGCACCCCGGTGCGAACACCGTCGAGTGGCGCGGCAGGTGTTGTCAGCGTCTTGTCGACGATCACGCGACCGGTGGCCGCGTTGATCAGGACGACGTCGGTGAAGGTGCCGCCGATGTCGACCGCAAGTCGCCAGTCCGCCGATGCCGGATCCTCAGCCATTACGCAGGTCCTCTCGTGGTGGTGCGAACACGTCGAGGATCCAGACCTCGTTCAGCTCGTCGTCACCGACGAAGGCGCTGTCGCCGTGCCAGACCGCACGTGGCGCTAGGTAGATCTCGCCAGGCCCGAGCACCGTTCGCGCGTCGTCATCGGGCTCGCCGATGCGGAAGTCGAGCTTGCCGCGCACGACGATGCCCAGCTGCTCCTGATCGACGTGGTGATGCAGGAAGGACCCTGTTGCTCCGCCGGTGATCCGCCAGAAGCAAAGCTGCAAGAGATCGCCAGTGATCACCCTGCGGCGGAATCCCGGCCGGTCGGTCTCGTTGAACTCGGCCTCGTCGTAGAAGTAGCAGTACTGGTTGGTCAGATCCATCGGCTGTCCTCTCACAACAGTTGGTCGATCATGCGGCGTTCGACGTCGTCGAGGTGGCCCTGCACTGCGGTGATGGTGGCCTTTCGACGACCGGCGACCAGCGCCTCTGCGATGGCTCGGTGGGCGGCGGTTGACGAGGCGATGATGTCGGCGACCTCACGTCTGTTGATCTCGGCGTAGAGCAGTGAGGCAAGCTCGCCCGAGTCGAACAACGCGGCGAGCGTCTTGCCGTAGACCTCTTGCAGCAACGGGTTGCCACATGCCCTGGAGATCGCCGTGTGAAAACCGCGATCGATCGTTCGGAACTCGTCGAGCTGATCTGTCGATCGCGCCGCCAATTGGGCGATGTCGACGCGTTCGTCGGGTGAGGCTCGGCGGGAGGCGAGCTCCGACATCGCCGGCTCGATCGTGCGCCGTACTTCGAACAGTTGGCGCACGAGTGCCTTGCGTTCGTCGAGCGTGACCGAGCTCCCCTTGAGGCGGATCTGGGGAAGACGTTCGGCGACGACGGGTCGGTTGCCGCGCCGTTCGAGGTAGCCCGACGCGGTCAGGCCCTGGATGGCCTCGCGTACCGACGTGCGAGCAACACCGAACTGCTCGCACAGTTGCCGCTCCGCGGGCACAGGGCTACCGGGTTCCAACTCGCCAGTGCGGATGGCCTCGAGCAGTTGGGCTCGTATCTCCGACGAGATGGTTTGCCGCTTGACAGGCGCAAACGGGATACTCGTCATGTTGCCTCCTCGCGCGCCTGGTCTGGTTGTCAGACCATATTCCATCGTGAGACGCGTCGGCGCATGGGGGAGAACCTTGACACTGGGCGATTAGATACAAGTACGATACAAGTCATGCCTGACTGGAATCCCGAGCAATATCGCCGGTTCGCCACCGAACGCGCCCAGCCCTTTCACGATCTGCTCGCGTTGATCGAGCCGGGTTCCATCGATCGGGCCGTCGATCTCGGATGCGGGCCAGGGGAGTTGACAGCGCTGGCGGCAGAGCACTTGGGCGTCGGCGAGATGATCGGCATCGACAACTCACAGGCCATGCTGGACAGAGCCGCCGAACACACCTCTGGCTCGGTGTCTTTCCAGCATGGGGACATCGGCGCATGGAAGTCGTCCGCCGATTTCGATCTCGTCCTGGCGGCAGCCAGCTTGCAATGGGTACCCGATCACATCGACGTGATGACCAGGTGGGCCGCAGCGTTGCGTCCCGGCGGCCAGATCGCCATCCAGGTTCCGGCAAACGCGGCGATGCCCTCCCACGTGATCGCCCGTCGCATCGCCGAGCGCGAGCCATACCGTTCGTTGTTCGGCCCGGATGGTCCGCCGATCGACCTGTCGAGGCGTACGTGTTGGAGCCGGAGGAGTACGCCCAGGCCCTGTAAGACCTCGGTTTCGAACGACAGCACGTCCGTCTGCAGGTCTATCCGCACGTGCTGCCAGCCAGTCGAGACGTAGTCGAGTGGGTGCGAGGCACGACGTCGCCCCGCTTCGACAAGTGCCTCCAGCCTGCAGAGTTCGAAGCC
>JANMMQ010000278.1:0-3335 GCA_031373465.1 Ilumatobacteraceae bacterium
GTGAACGCGCGCTTTGTCGAGAAGCGGCTGGACCTCGCCTACCTTTTCGAAGGCGACCTCCCTCGCGGCATCAAGGGCGACGTCACGCGGCTGCGGCAGATCCTGCTCAACCTGATGTCGAACGCCGTGAAGTTCACCGAAGCGGGCGAGGTCGTGCTGACCGTCACGTCCGACGGCGCGATTGCTGGCGACGTCGAGCTGACGTTCACCATTCGCGATACCGGCATCGGGCTCTCGCCGTCAGGCATGACCCGACTGTTCCAATCCTTCTCCCAAGCCGACTCGTCCACCACGCGCAAGTACGGCGGCACCGGTCTGGGTCTGGCAATCAGCAAACGCCTTGCCGAGCTGATGGGCGGCAAGATGTGGGCCACGAGCGACGGGCTGGGGAAGGGCTCATCGTTCATATTCACCATTCGGGTGCCCACGGCGGTACTGCCTACAGAAACCCGGCCGGACTACGTTGGTACACAACGCGAGCTGAAAGATCGCCGGTTGTTGATCGTCGATGACAACGCCACCAATCGGAAGGTACTCGGGTTGCAGGCAGCCAGGTGGGGGATGGCACCGCGTGACACCGAGTCGGCGGCGGAGGCGATGCGCTGGATCGAAGCGGGCGAAACCTTCGATCTGGCCATCCTCGACATGCACATGCCCGAGATGGACGGCGTGGAGCTGGCACGGCGCATCCGTGTGCTGCAACCGGAGCTACCGCTTGTACTTTTCAGCTCGCTGGGCGGACGCGAAGGGGTCGCCGACGCCGACCTCTTCAGTGGCTACTTGACCAAGCCGGCCCGTCAGTCGCACTTGTTCGACACTCTGGTGACCATTCTCGGCGATGGGGGCGCACGGGACCCCAGCGCACCGG
Source organism: Ilumatobacteraceae bacterium (assembly GCA_031373465.1). GTDB lineage: Bacteria > Actinomycetota > Acidimicrobiia > Acidimicrobiales > Ilumatobacteraceae > JAENVT01. The sequence continues at coordinate 869 of JANMMQ010000278.1, forward strand.
TGCAGCCGAGCATCGATGCGCTGATGGCAGAACGGCATCCGCTGCGAATCCTGCTTGCGGAGGACAACGCCGTGAACCAGAAGCTCGCCTTGCGCCTGCTGCGGCAGATGGGCTACCGCGCCGACCTGGCATCGAACGGCATCGAGGCCGTCGAGGCCATCGAGCGCCAGGCCTACGACGCTGTCCTCATGGATGTGCAGATGCCCGAGATGGACGGCCTCGATGCAACGCGCCGCATCGTGGCGTCTTGGCCCAACGACCGCCCGCACATCATTGCCATGACCGCCAACGCCATGCAGGGCGACCGTGAGATGTGCCTCGCCGCGGGCATGGATGACTACATCACCAAACCAATCCGCGTCGAGTCCCTGATCGAAGCGCTCTACAGCGTTCCGCCACGGGGTGAGAACTGAGATGGACCCGTCACCGATCGACCTCGCCATCTTTACCGAGCTACGCGAGAACGTCGGCGCCGAATTCGCCATCGAACTCGTGGACACCTTCCTGGAGGAAGCGCCGGGTATTCTGGCCGAGCTCCGCACAGCACTGGCTGCGTCCGACGCCGTCGCCTACCGTCGCGCCGCGCACTCGCTGAAGTCCAACGGCGCCACCTTTGGTGCCGTGACGCTCGCGGGCATGGCGCGCGATGCCGAGCTCGGCGGGTTCGCCGGCGACCCGGTCAACGACGCGGCTGTCGTCGACGCCATCAACGATGCCTACGTCGCTGCCGCGGCGAAGTTGAGCACGCTGTCCCGTGGCTGAGACCGGAGCCTCGCCGTCCTCAGTGGGAGGTGCGTCCTGGGTTTCGCTCCGTTGGGAACAAGCGCAATGAGCGCTACGCGCGTTCGGCGCTGATCGAGAACACAGCGACCGGTCGAGCTCTGCCCTTCAGTTGAGCCTCGCCGTGCGAGCGGACTTCGAAGCGATCGTCGAGCCGGCTCAGGGTGTCACCGTCGACGATGAGCGGTTCGCCGACTTCCTTCGTGTGCGCCTCGAGTCGCGCCGCCAGGTTCACGACATCTCCGACGCAGGTGTACGTCGCTCGATGCTGGGTGCCCGCGTATCCGGCGATGACGGAGCCCGAGGCGACCCCGACGCCTATCCTGATCCGAGGTTTACCCTGTGCCTGCTGCTCGGCAGCAAACAGCCCGATCAGGTCGAGCATCTCCAAGCCAGCTCGCACCGCCCGCACGGCGTGATCGGGACGGGGTGTGGGCGCGCCGAAAACGGCCATGAACCCGTCGCCGGCCATCATCGTGACGAGACCGCCGTGCTCGTCCACCGGGTCGAACATGAGCGTGTAAAAGGTGTTCAGGAGTTCGATCGTGTCATTCGCGGGCTGCGACTCGCACAACGTCGTGAAGCCCCGGATGTCGCAGAAGAGGATGCTCGCCTCGACATTGGATCCGCGGATGGCGAAACCAGATCGGGCGAGATCGTCGACCACCTCCTCGGTCGCGAAGCGGTTCATGAGCTGGCGCTGTTGGTCGTGCCAGCGCTTCTTGGTGAGGCTCGCGGAAACTCGAGCCTTGAGGAGGACAGGGTTGACCGGCTTGGACAAGAAGTCGTCGGCGCCGAGGCCGATGCACTCGGCGATCCGCTCCACCTCGTCAAGCGACGACGTCATGATCACCGGCATCTCGATTAGACGTCCCTCGGCCGCGAGATGCGTCAGCATCGCCACGCCGTCGAGCTCTGGCATCTCGACGTCGAGGAGGACGAGGTCGAACTGCTCCGTGGCGAGCATCTCCAGTGCACGTCGGCCGTCCGCCGCGAAGGCGACCGAGTGGCCCAGTTGTTCGAGCGTCCTTCCGAGCAGCAACCGATTGACTCGATTGTCGTCGACTACGAGAAGCCGCCCGGCTTCGGCGCCTTCGACAGGCACGTCAGCCTCGCCCTCGGTCGGCGAGCGCGCGTTCGACGCGGGCGACGCCAGTAGCGGCGACATGGGCGAACATGTCGCTCAGCGTCATCGGGTCAAGCAGCGGGCGCTGACCGTCGTAGATGTACTTGCTCGCCTCACGCGGGGCACGCTAGCGCGGCGTGGCGTCGCGCTGTGGTGCTCATGGCGTGTCCCCGTGACTCGAATTGCGAGGAACAAGACATCGCGCCCAGAACCGCAACGTGTCCCGTACCGCTGATCGGCGCCGACCGGCGCGTCATACTCAACCTTCGTGGCCGCCTGCCCGTGGGTCGATCTCGCAGAGGTTTAACGCATTGAACGTAAATCGCTGGAGAGGAGCCGACTCGGCGCGCGTACCGTTGGACAATGACTGGATCACACGACGGTCCCCGCCCATGCTCGTCGGCCGCGCAACAATGAACGTGCACGGCCGCGTGACGGCAACGACGTTGTCACCCGGTTGTGGTGTTGACTCGTCCGTAATTACATGACGAACATCGATCTCACTGCCGGCAACCGGGCCTCGCGCCTGACCCATGTCGTTCGCGCCTTGTGGCCGCTACC
>JANMMQ010000310.1:0-10088 GCA_031373465.1 Ilumatobacteraceae bacterium
AGCAGGCCGACGATCATTCGTGGTGTCTTCATGAGTGGTGTTCTCCGGTTGTTCACGTCTGGCGGCGGAGCCGCGCCGACACGGTAGTCCACACGGCGATCCGGCCCGGCCCTCCGCCTCGCGCCGCACCAGGCCCGTGGATCCCGTGGTTTAAGGTGCTGACACGTGAATACGACTGCGGCAGACGAGCTGATCGAGCCGCATCGGCGGCCGGCCTATGGGCCCTTCCTGCTCGTCGCGTTCGTCGCCCTCGTGGTGTGCACCAACATCGCCAACATCGTCTTTGCCCGCTGGGTGAAAACTCAACCGGAACAGCTGATCATGCTGTCCTCGCGGAACCGATATCTGATCGGGGTGGTCGGAGCCGGGATCTCACCGGTCTCGTTCGCGGTGATCGCCACGGTTCGCCTCACCGTGGCCGCCGCGGTCTGCCACTTCCTCGGGCGGGCCTACGGCGACCAGGCACTTCGGTGGTTCACCCGCTTCCTGGGCATGAGCCCTGAGGCAGTCGATCGCTTCGAGCAGCAGTACCGAACGGCCGAGTGGGTGCTGATCCCGATCTTCGTCGGCAGCAACATCGTCTTTGTTCTCAGCGGCACCGTGCACACACGTTGGCGGCGAATCGTACCGCTGCTGCTCGCCGGCATCGCCGCGCGCCTCGCGCTGCTGTGGTGGCTGGCCAAACAGTTCGAGTCAGAGGTCAAGTCGGCGATCGACTTCCTGCAGCGGTACCAGTACCCGATCATCATCGGCTCCGTCGTGTTGGTCGTGCTCAGCAACGTGCTCAACTACCGACGCGGCCGGGGCTAGCCGCTCGGTTGGCTACATCCCCAACATCGCGTCGAGACCCAGCGTCAACCCCGGGTGATCGGCGATGTGCTTGCACGCCAAGATCACGCCAGGCATGTAGCTGACGACGTCGTAGCTGTCCTGGCGAATGGTCAACGTTTGCCCGTACGCACCGAGGATCACTTCCTGATGGGCGACCATGCCACGCATGCGCACCGAGTGAATGCGTATCCCGGCCGGCCCCTCGCCACCCCGGGATCCGGGATAGTGCTCGTGCTTCGTGGGATCGCCCGTCCATTCGCTCGAGGCCGCAGCCATCCGATTTGCGGTTGAAACCGCTGTGCCCGACGGCGCGTCGATCTTGCCTTCGTGATGCAGCTCGATGATCTCGGCGCTGTCGAAATATGGAGCGGCCAGTTCCGCGAAGCGCATCATCAGTACGGCACTGATGGCAAAGTTGGAGACGACGACACAGTTGCTGCCGCTGAACTCGGAACGGAACGCGTCGATGTCAGCGTCGGTGAAACCGGTTGTGCCGACGACCGCGTGCATTCCGTGCATCGCCAGCCACGGCATGGTGACCCGCGCTGACCCCGCGTTGGTGAAATCGACCACGACGTCGCACCCGGCATCAGCAAGCGAGCGCAGGTCACCGGTGATCGTGATCCCGTGCCGGGTTTCGCCTGCCGAGCTCCGATCGATTGCGGCAACCAGCTCCAGGTCATGATCCAGCGCTACAGCCACGCACACTGCGCGGCCCATCTTTCCGCCCGCTCCGACTACGCCAACCTTGGTCTGCGACATGTCAGTTGACCGTAGCCGGGTCAGGCGACTGGGCCGACCGTCACGACGATCGGATCGGCGCTGAGCACGCGGGCAATCGTGCGCTTCACCGCAGCTTGATCGACCGCGGCCCAACGGGCGACCTGCTCGTCGATCGGGCGGATGGAGCCCGTTGTGATCAACAGACCACCGTTTCGCGCCATGCGCGCGCCGGTGTCTTCCAGGCCGAGCTCGAACGCCCCGGTGAGGTAGCCGACCGCAACTTCGAGCTCGTCATCGGTGATGCCGTCGCTGACCAGTCGATCGAGCTCGGCACGCATCAGTTCGATGACATGGTCACCGTGCTCCGGTTGCGTGCCCGCATACATCTGGAAGGCACCGCTGTCTGCGTAGGCCGACACACCCGAATAGACCGAGTACGCGAGGCCGCGACGTTCGCGGATCTCTTCGAACAACCGGCTCGACAGACCGCCGCCGAACACGTGGTTGACGACATCGAGAGCCTCGCGATCGTCGTCCCCACGAGGCAGTGAACGGTTTCCCATCACAATGTGGATCTGCTCGGTGTCGTCGACGACCGAATCGTTGCCTCCCATCACCGCAGGTGCGGTGCGGACCGGCAATTCGCCGACGGGTGGCACGTCGACGAAAGCGCATGAGATGAGCTTCAACGCTTCGTCGTGGTCGATCGGCCCGGCAAGGGTCACGACCATGGAGCCGGCGTGATAGTTGGCCTCGAAGAAGTGACGGACGTCGGCGGCGCTGATGGCCTGCACCGTTTGACGATCGCCGGCGGTCTCCCGGCCGAGCGGATGGTCCGCGAACAGCTGCGAGGTGAACGTGCGGTGGGCGACATCGTCGGGTGAGTCGTCGTCCATCGCCAGCTCTTCAAGGATGACCAGACGCTCGCTGTCGACATCGCTCTCGCGCAATGCCGGCCGGATCAAGACATCGCCGAGCAACTCGATGCAGAACAACGCATGACGCGCCGGCAGCCTGCAGTAGTAGGCGGTGTACTCCTTGGCGGTGAAGGCATTGAAGTCGCCACCGACGCGGTCGACCGAACGTGAGATCTCCTGGGACGTGCGAGTCGGTGTTCCCTTGAACAGCAGGTGCTCGAGGAAATGACTGACGCCGCTGAGCTCAGCGGGCTCGTCGCGTGATCCGACGCCCACCCAAACCCCGGTGGCCACCGACAACGCGCCAGGCACGTGTTCGGTGGCCACAGTGAGGCCTGATTCGAGTTGAGTGATCCGAAGGTCGGTCACAGAGTTGACCTTGGATCAGCGATGCCGCCGAGGGCCACGGTTGCGGGCGCCGCGGTCGTCGCGGCGTGGGCCACGATCAGCTCGGTCGCCACCGCGGTCTGCGGCGCCGCCGCCTGCCTCGCCGCCCGGGCCGAGATCACCGAGCTCGCCGGCCAGTTCGGCGTCGAACGCATCATCGAAGCTGACAGCCACCGGACGATCGCCGACGGGAACCGGGTCGCCACCAGCGGCGGGCGCAGCCGGGGAAACGTCGCCGTTGCCGCTGGGGCTATTGGGGAAGGGATTCCACGAAGGGCCGGGGGTCAGGCTGACCTTGCCCTTCTCGTCGATCTCTTCGACGATGACTTCGATCTCTTGACCGAGCGTCAGCACGTCCTCGACGTTGTTGATGCGCTTGCCCTTGCCCAGCTTGGAGATGTGCACCAAGCCGTCACGGCCGGGAAGGATGTTGACGAACGCACCGAACTTCGTGACGTTGACAACCCTGCCCATGTACGTGGCGCCGACGTCTGCCTTCGGCGGATCGACGATGGCGAGGATGCGAGCTTTCGCCTCTTCCATCTTCGAGGCCTCGACAGCGCCGATCGTGACGATTCCGACAGAGCCGTCGTCGTCGACAGCGATGTCGGCACCGGTCTCTTGCTGAATGGTGTTGATGACCTTGCCCTTCGGCCCGATCACCTCACCGATCTTGTCCATCGGGATCGTGATCGAGATGATCTTCGGTGCCGTTGCTGCAACCTCAGCACGAGGCTGGGCGATGCACGCGTTCATGTTGGCCAGGATCTCGGTGCGGGCTTCCTTCGCCTGATCGAGCGCGGCGGCCAACACGTCGGCGGGGATGCCTTCGATCTTGGTGTCGAGCTGGAGGGCTGTGACGAAGTCGGAGGTACCGGCCACCTTGAAGTCCATGTCGCCGAACGCGTCTTCGGCACCGAGGATGTCGGTCAGGGTGGTGTACTTGCCTTCGGCGTACACGAGGCCCATGGCGATGCCGGCAACGGCGGCCTTGATCGGCACACCAGCGTCCATCAACGCCAAGGAGCCCGAGCAGACCGACGCCATCGACGTCGACCCGTTCGAGGCCAACACCTCGGCGACGAGCCGCAGCGTGTAACTGAACTCCTCCTGGCTCGGCAGCACCGGCAGCAGGGCACGGGCGGCGAGCGCACCGTGACCAATCTCGCGACGCTTCGGCGAACCAACGCGACCGGTTTCACCATTGGCCCACGGAGCCATGTTGTAGTGGAACAGGAAGTACTTGTGGGTCTCGGGGCTCAGCGTGTCCATCAATTGGTTCATGCGTGGCATGGCCATGGTGACGACGTTCATCACCTGGGTCTCGCCACGCTGGAACAGACCGCTGCCATGCGCGGTCGGCAGGACCGTGACCTCGCTGCTGAGCGGACGAAGGTCTCGAGGACCGCGGCCGTCGATGCGGAGTCCCTCTTCGACGATCCGCTTGCGGACCGCCTTCTTGGTCAGGCTGCGCACGGCTTCTTTGACCTCGCGCTCGCGGCCGGCGAAGGATGAACCCTCGCCGCACAGTGCCTCGATGGCCTCGGCAGCAGCCGCGTCGATGGCAGCGTTTCGCTCGGCCTTTCCGCTGATGGTGATGGCCTTGGCCACACCGTCACCGGCGATCGAAGCAACCGCATCGAGCACGTCCTGCGTGTAGTCGAGTTGCGGGGTGTAGGTCATGGGAACGATGGGCCCGCGGGTGGCGATGACCGAGGCGACCAGCTGACGCTGGAGCGCGATCGATTCCTTGATATGCACCTTGGAAGCTTCGAGCCCACCGGCGAGAACCTTCTCGTCGACCTTGGGTGCGCCTGCCTCGTAGTACTCGAGGCTCTTCGCCGTGCCGCCGGCTTCGACCATCATGATGGCGACATCGCCGTTGTCGAGCTCGCGCCCGGCTACGACGAGCTCGAACGTGCTGGCCTCGCCCTCTTCATATGTGGGGTGGGGGATCCACTCGCCACTCTGGCTGTGGGCGATGCGAACGGAGCCGATCGGGCCCTCGAACGGGATGCCCGAGATCATCAGCGCCGCCGAAGCTGCGTTGATGCTCAGCACGTCGTGAGGGTTGGCCATGTCGGCGCCCATGACGGTGAGCACGACCTGGGTCTCGTTGCGGAAACCTTCGGGGAAGGCCGGTCGCAACGGACGGTCGGTCAGGCGACACGTCAGGATCGCATCTTCGGTGGGTCGGCCTTCACGGCGGAAGAACGAACCGGGGATCTTGCCGGCCGCGTAGGCGCGCTCTTCGACGTCGATCGTGAGCGGAAAGAAATCCGTGCCCGCTCGTACGTCCTTTGCGGCGTTGGCGGTGGCCAGCACCGTGGTGCGGCCGATGCTTGCCAGCACAGCACCTTGGCTTTGCTGGGCAAGTTTGCCTGTCTCGAACGACAGGACTTTGTCAGTGCCCGAAACTGGGCCTGACACTCGAATGGCGTCTGCCATTGCGAGCTCCTTTCATTTGTCGGCGCACTTCTGAGTGCACCGTTTGAAGGAGCAGCGGGGCCGGTTCCCAGTCGGCAACCCCGCCGCCATCGTTGCGGGGCTCTCGACTGACAACCGACTCGGTTGCTGCTCGGGTTTGATCGGGGCCGACGGCCCCTGGTTTCCGGTCAGGCCTCCTCGGCCTGATGTGACAAGGGCCGAGCCATGTGGCCCGGCCCAAGAAATTGGTGCGACTAGCGACGCAAACCGTTCTTCTGAACGATCTGGCGATAGCGCTCGATGTCGATGTTTCGAGCGTAGTCGAGCATTCGGCGACGTCGGCCCACCAGCATCAGCAGACCACGACGACTGTGGTGGTCTTTCTTGTGGTTCTTCAGATGCTCAGTGAGCTGGTTGATCCGGGAGGTGAGCAGTGCTATCTGCACTTCCGGTGAACCAGTGTCGCTGTCGTGCACTTTGTGCGCGTTGATCGTGTCCTGTTTGGACATTCGTGGCCTTCCTTGGGTTGGAGGTCGCGCTCCGATTCATGGAACCGGGACGCATCACGCCGGAGGTTGAGCCCCGACGGACCCGCCCATGATAGCGCCGAAGTGCCCAATTGGCGCGGCTTTCGCCCCGAATACCCCGGCCCGCGCCCGTACACTCGCGCCAATGTTGAGGCGCTGTCGACCATGACCAGTGCCGTCTCGCTACGGGGGTTGCGCAAGTCGTTCGGCACCCTCGAGACCATTTCCGGAATCGATCTGGAGATCGAGGAAGGCTCGTTCGTCAGCATGATCGGGCCCTCCGGCTGCGGAAAATCGACGCTTTTGCGCGTTGTCGCCGGGCTCGAGCCCGCCAGCGCCGGCGAAGCCCTCGTCTACGGTGAACCCGCCATCTCGGCCCGCCGCCGCAAGCAGGTTGGCATCGTTCCCCAACATCCCGGTTTGCTGCCGTGGCGGACCGTGAGAGCCAACGCCAGGCTGCTGGTCGACATCAACAGGAAGGCCAACGGGCCGGCGACGAGCGAACCGATCGAGCTGCTCGAGCGTGTTGGCCTCGGATCGTTCCTCGACGCGCACCCCCACGAGCTCTCCGGGGGCATGCAGCAACGGGTTGCCCTGGTACGGGCCCTCGCCCTCGGGGCGCCGCTGCTGGCGATGGACGAGCCTCTCGCCGCGCTCGACGAGATCACCCGCTCGGAGATGCGCGGGTTGCTGAACCAGTTGATCGAGGGGCGCAACGTGAGCACGTTGTTCGTGACCCACTCGATCAGCGAAGCGGTCGCCCTCAGCGATCGCGTGCTCGTCTCGTCTCCTCGGCCGGCTCGCATCGTGGCCGACATCGACATCGACCTGCCCCGTCCACGCCCCGGGAACGTCGACGACAGCGCGCGCTTCTTCGAGCTGTGCACTCAGGTGCGTCACGCGCTCTTGGAGAGCGCGCGCCGATGAACCGGACGAGGTTTCTTGCGCCGATCGTCGGGCTCGTGCTGTTCTTCAGTGCTTGGGAACTGGTCGTGCGCATCTTCGACATCCGACCGTTTGTCCTGGCGCGGCCGAGCAGCATCGTTCGCTACATGGCGAGGTTTCCCGACGACTACTTCACGGCGTCGATGTTGACGATGAAGCACGCGACGCTCGGATTTGCCATTGCGATCCTCATTGCGCTCATTGTGGGAGCGGCAATGGCGGCATCCAGCTTCGTCGAACACGCCACGCAACCCGTGCTGACGCTCATCGCCGTCACCCCGTTTGCTGCCTACATCGCATCGGTCAAGATTGGGCTCGGCCTGTTCTCCGACAAGCCGGTCGTGTTCATCGTCGCGCTCGTGTCGCTACCGGCCTTCTCGTTTGCGGCAGCCGATGGCATGCGCAGCGCCGATCCATCGAGCCGCGAACTGCTCGCCTCGGTCGACGCGTCCCGGTGGGAAGTGCTCTGGCACCTCCGCTTGCCGTCGGCGCTCCCGTCGCTGTTCACGGCGGCGAAGTACAACACCGGCCTGGCCCTCGTGGTCGCCTACCTGGCCGAAGGCGGGGCCGGCGGGCTGGGACAGATCGGTGCCCGGGCGATCGCCGCCAACCAGGGCGACCGGCTGTGGGCGGCGATCCTGTCGATGGCAATTCTCGGAACCATCAGCCTTGTCCTGCTGAATCTGCTGCAACGGACCGTGATGGGATGGCATGTATCACAGCGACCTCAGCGCGACTGAACAGGTACGGTGCATTCAATGGCCGATCTCGACGACCTACGTTCCCGCATCGATCAACTCGATGGCGCCTTGATCGCGATCGTCGCCGAGCGGCTTGCCGTGTGCCGCCAAGTTGCCGAAGTCAAAGAGGGCACCGACACGCCGGTCATCCAGCCGAAGCGCGTCCGCGACGTGGTGGTCACGCGGCGACAGCAGGCAATCGAAGCAGGCATCGACCCGGACTTCGCCGAGCAGTTGTTCCGTGTCTTGTTGACGGAGACCCATCGGATAGAGGTCGCCGGCCAGCGGCCCGATGCAGCACCCGAGAAGCCGGCGACGACCGGCGAGGTCCGCAGTGGGCTCGACACGGTCGCGACCCGGGTCGATCACATCGTCGTAGCCGTCGCCGATCTCGAACTGGCCACTGCCACGTTGCAAGCTCGATTCGGGTTCCGTGACGTGGCCATGGCCGGCGACCAGCGGCCGGGCATCTGCACGCTCGCCGCGGGTGGGGTCACGCTCGTGCTGGTCGGCCCGGAGGCCTCGCCAAGCGTTGCCGAGTACCTCGCCAAACACGGGCCCGGTGTGCAGCACGTGGCAGTCGAGGTGCTCAATGCCGGCTTTGCCCGTGCCTGCCTCGCCGACGCCGGGACTCCACTGCTGACCGAGGTCCTGGTCGACGACGACGGGCACGAGCAGTTCTTCGCAGCCGGCGAGCCGGCGGCAGGGATCCAACTTGGCTTCATCTCGCGTACTGGCCATCGTGTCGGGGTCGGCGCCGACAACGTGCTGGCACTCTTCGACGCCATCCGGACCACGGCTCCTTGAGCTGCGGCACTATATGCTCGGCGCACGCATGACCGTGAGGGGCGCTGCGCGAGTTTCTCGCAACGCGACAGTTGCCCGTTGTGCACTGGCAACAACTCGACCCCTGATTGCAAAGGACACGCACATGTCGTTTCGCCGCGCGATTCTCTTGTTGGTTCCGCTGTCATTGGCTGCCGCGTGCAGCAGCGACAACTCTGCAAGCCCGACGACGACCCCGGCGACCGGTGGCACGACAGCCACGACGGGAAGCGTCGCGCCGACCGACGCAGCCACGACCGCCGTTCCTTCCACCATTCCGGCCATCTCGCCGGTTGAAGCAGGTCAGCCCTTCCCAGCCGACCGTTGCGAGGCCAACAAGGCGGCGGGCACCATCACGTACCTCTCCAGCTTCGACTTCTCCGCGTCGGCGTCGATCGTCGACGTGTTGGTGGCCAAGCAGAAGGGCTACTTCGATGATCTGTGCCTCGACGTCAACGTAAAAGCCAGCTTCTCGACCGACAACTATCCGCTGATCGCCGCCAACGAAGCACAGTTCTCATCCGGTGGATCGTTCAGCGAGGTCGTCGACTATGCCGGTCGCAACGATGCGGGGTTCGTCGCGCTCGGCGTCGAAGGCCGCACGGGGATCGACGCCCTCATTGTGAAAGACGGAGCGAGCACCGAGCTCAGCGATCTGAAGGGCAAGACCATTGGGGTGAAGGGCGCCATCACGCCTTCGGTCGCGGCGATGCTGAAGAAGTCGGGCCTGACGGAGGGCACCGACTACCAAACTGTGCTGCTCGATGGCTTTGATCCCAAGGTCCACATTGCAATCCCGGAGATCGTCGGCTTCCCCGGGTTCAAGAGCAATGAGCCGCTGCAACTGCAGGCGGCCGGAATCCCCTTCAAGCTCTACGACCCCGCGAGCTACGGCATTCCGGGGAGCTTCGGGGTGCTCTACACCAACTCGACGTTCCTCGGGGACTTCCCGACCGCCTCCGAGGACTTCATGCGAGCCGCGATGAAGGGCCTCGCAGACGCGCTTGCCGACCCACAGGCGGCCGCCGGCATCGCCGTCGACATGATCAACGCCAACGGCAACGCAAACCACCTCTCGCCGGAAGGCGAGATCGCGCGTTGGGGTGTGGAGTCCAAGCTGGTCCTTGATTCGACGAGGGTCAGCGATCTGCCGGTCGGTGTGCCGGATCCGAAGCTGCTCGAGCAAGAGGTCAACACCTACGCCGAGATCGGTCTCTTCGACGGGCAGGTGCCCGACATCACCTCGATACTCGACGAGGCGTTGGTCAAAGGTCTGTACGACGACAACGCCAAGATCATCTGGCCCGCCGCCTAGTTGGGGCCAGCAACGTTGGGATGAGCGAGCAACCGCCGGAGCCGTTTGCGGTGGGATCGCTCGACGTCGGCGACGGCCACGTTCTGTACTACGAGCAGGTCGGCATTCCCGACGGAACACCGGTCGTCTACCTTCACGGAGGGCCAGGTTCGGGTTGCACTCCTGGGGCGCGCGGCAACTTCGACGTGCGACGACATCGAGCGGTGTTGTTCGACCAACGCGCCGCGGGTCGCAGCACGCCGCATGCTTCCGACGCCCACGTCCATTGGGACAGCATCGACATGGATCACCACATCGGCGACATCGAGCGGCTTCGCGAACACCTCGGGATCCAGAGGTGGATCGTGTTCGGGCTCTCGTGGGGATCCGTTCTCGGGTTGACCTACGCCGAACGCCATCCCGACCGCGTCAGCGCTGTCGTGCTCGGCGCAGTCAGCACCGGCACCGCCGC
>JANMMQ010000120.1:0-5395 GCA_031373465.1 Ilumatobacteraceae bacterium
CTCGCGGGACGTGGATCGAGAGGCCACAATTACTCCTTGGCAGCAGGCGGTGAGACGGCGAACAGCAGAACTGGGGCGCGCAAGGTCAAGTGGGCATAGCGATAGCAAGAGACAAGACGCACGGCAACGTTCGATACTATCGGTGGCGCACGACAACGTCAACCGCAGCTGGCGTTTCGGCCAGACGGGTCGTTTGTGAGGGCGAACGGTAAGCCGGAAACGCTTTCCTGTCAAGGATCTCTCGTAAAACACCAGCTCACGGCGTGTGACATTGCGAGCACTAGGCGTCTGCAGCCAAGATGAGCGACCATCAAGGATCTGGGAGATCTGACCTGTGACCGTTCTGAGCACGCACCTGGAGAACGCCTCGACCGCCGAGGCCGGGCGGCGCTTCCCCAGCGACTTCCTCTGGGGAGCGGCGACGTCGTCGTATCAAATCGAGGGTGCAACCAGCGCCGATGGTCGCGGGGAGAGCATCTGGGACCGGTTCTGCACAAAGCCTGGAGCAGTCTCGGACGGCTCCAACGGCGATGTCGCCTGCGATCATTACCACCTCTACGGCGAAGACATCACCCTGATGCAACGCCTCAACCTCAACGCCTACCGATTCTCCATCGCCTGGCCGCGCGTGTTCCCGAATGGCACGGGTCAGGTGAACCAGCCCGGGCTCGACTTCTACGACCGACTCGTCGACGCATTGCTGGCTGCCGGCATTCAGCCCTTTCCGACCTTGTACCACTGGGACCTGCCCCAAGCTCTGGAGGACGAAGCCGGGTGGCCCAGCCGTGCCACGGCCGAGGCATTCGCTGACTATGCCGAGGTTGTTGCCACGCGACTCGGCGATCGTGTGACGAACTGGATGACCTTGAACGAACCGTTCGTCGTCGCCAACCTCGGTTACCTCACAGGCGAGCACGCGCCGGGCCGCAGATCCCTTGCGGATTGCTTGGCGACCAGCCACCACCTCCTCGTCGGCCACGGCATGGCGATGGAGCGGGTCCGCGCAGCCTCACCCGGCTCGCGGGTCGGGATCGTGCTGAACTTCACCCCGGTCACTCCCATAGGAAACTCGCCCGCCGCGCTTGACCGCCAACAGATCATCAACGACTTCGACAACCGGTGGTACGTCGACCCGATCAGCGGGCTCGGTTATCCGCAGTACACGGTCGACCGGCTCGGCTGGGCACAGGACGAGATCCGCGACGGCGACATGGCGTTGATCGCCCAACCCATCGATGCGCTCGGCATCAACTTCTACACTCGGCAGATGGTCGGGGCACTCCACGGTGAGCAGCAGGACTTCGGAGGCTCGACGGCGATGGGCTGGGAGATCCATCCATCAGCATTGGGTGATCTGTTGCGCGACCTTCACGAGGCGCACAACTTCCCCCGCTATCTGATCACCGAGAACGGGGCTGCCATGCCGGACACCGATCGAGTCGATGGTCGGGTCATCGATCACGACCGGCTCGAATACATTGCCGCCCATCTCGCCCACGTCCACCAGGCCATGGAGGACGGCGTTCCCGTCGAGGGTTACTTTGCCTGGTCGTTGCTCGACAACTTCGAATGGGCGCACGGTTACGGGCCGAAGTTCGGCCTTGTCGCGGTCGACATGGACACCCAACGTCGCACCCCAAAGCAGAGCGCCCTGTGGTTCGCCGGGGTCGCCCGCACAGGCGAGATCCAGCCGGCGACTTAGCCTTCGCCGAGGCTGACCTGGCCGGCGATGCACTCGCGGCGGCCGGGCAGGAGGCCGATGCTGCGGCGCATGTGCTGCAGCTCCCGACGTAGCTCGAAGCCGAGACCCAACAATGTCTCGACATGCATGCTCTCCGGTGGCACGTTGATGCGTGGCGGGTTCGCCCAGTCGAGCCGAAGTGATGCAGCGACCACGGCCGAAAGGGCATCAGCGTCGTCGGCGACGACTGGCCCCAGCGTGCCTTCCTGGGCCACCAGGTATCCGGCAACCCGATGCTCACGTCGCACGACCAGGGAACGGCTCGGATGCTGGACGATCACCTTCGCCAGCAACGCCGATCGCAGTGATCCGAATCGCACGGCGTCGAACTCGATTACGTCATCGAAGTCGCCGGCCGTCAGCAGGTCGCAGTCGTTCGGGCCGGGCGCCGGCGGTTCAGCCGCGAAGGCCATGACCTTGGTTGGTCCATGGTCGACGAACCCCATCCGTTCGTACACGGGTCCACCGGCGAGCGATGCATCGAGCACCGGGGCACAACCATGGCGGACAAGCACTTCGGCCAACACGTCGGTGATTGTCGTGGCGATTCCACGGCGTTGGTGTCCCGGCGCGGTCGCAACCAAGCCGACCCAGCCGAACCCACCATCGTGATAGGCGATGCAGCACCCCGTGCCCACGACCGAATCGCCGTCCTCGACCACCACGAGGCCATCGGGTTGAACCGCAGCGAAGCGTTCGATGCTGAGGCGAAACGACGGCACGCCGTAGGCCTCCTGCATCACCACGTCCATCGCCGCGAGCATGTCCGGTTCGGCCACGGGATCGACACGTCGTGGCGTCACGGCGCCCGATCGTAGGTGTCCGCTCAGCAGCGTTTGGAGCCGGAGGACCGCGTACGGGTCTATGTGGGCCCGCAGGCTCCGAACGCACTCGGGTGGGCAGGCACGCGGAACGGCCCGGGACTGAGCCCGGGCCGTTCGAGTGCATTTGCGGCGTGAGCCGCTGCGGATTACTTGACTTCGACCGAGGCGCCTGCCTCGGTGAGCTTGGTCTTGGCTGCCTCGGCAGCTTCCTTGGTGGCCTTCTCGAGTACGGGCTTCGGAGCGCCGTCGACAAGATCCTTGGCTTCCTTCAAGCCCAGGCTGGTCAGCTCACGCACGACCTTGATGACCTGGATCTTCTGGGCGCCGGCCTCGGTGAGAATGACATCGAACTCGTCCTTCTCCTACTCGACTGGCGCTGCGGCCGCTGTGCCACCGGCGGCGGCAACGGCCACCGGGGCAGCTGCGGTCACGCCGAACTTCTCCTCGAACGCATCGAGCAGTTCCTTCAACTCGATGACGGTCATACCTGAAATGGCGTCGAGGACGTCGTCCTTGCTCAGTGTTGCCATGGTGATTTCTCCTTACGAATTTGGTTTGTTTACGAATCTGTTGGGTACGGAATCGGTTGTGCGGTCACACGGCGGCAGCCGCTGTAACACTGGTCGGCTGCTACGCAGCCTCCTTTTGATCGATGAGGGCCTTGAGGCCGTATGCGAAGTTGCGTGGAAGCGCCTGCAGCAGACCTGCGGTCTTCACCAGCGGGGCTTGGAAGGCGCCGGCCAGCATTGCCAGCAGCACCTCGCGGCTGGGCAGATCGGCGAGACCTTCGATGTCCTTTGCCGACATCGACTTGCCGCCCATCGCCCCACCCTTGATGATCAAGAACGGGTTGGTCTTCGCCGCGTCTTTCAGCGCCTTGGCGACGCCGGCGGCATCGCCGCTGATGAACGTGATGGCACTGGGTCCGACGAGCAACTCGACGAGGCCGTCGATACCTGCCTTCTCGGCGCCGAAGCGAGCCAATGTGTTCTTGTACACCTTGTACTCGCCGCCGCTCTTGCGGAGCTGACGACGCAGTGTCGCCAGTTGGCCAACGCTCATGCCGCGGTACTCGGTGATGATCGCCGCGTCGGCTGCAGTGAGCTTGGAGGAAACCTCGTCGACCACGGCCACTTTCTCGGCACGGGGGTTCTCAGTTGTCATGTACACCTCCTCTCGCTTCTACTCGGGGGACTCGCTTTGCAGCGAACACCGCGAGGAGCGAGTGGCACAGGTGCCTGACGATCCGATCACGTGTTCACCTCGGCTGGTGGGCGAGCCCATTATCCCGTGAGGGACCAGCGGTCTTTGGCGAGCGATTGCTTTGATTTGTGCGGCAAGGCTACCGGCGATTTCGCCGGTGCGTTACGGCCGATGGTCCGGGTGTCCGACCTCGGGGCGTAGGCGCGACGTGTCGACCTTGATGCCGGGGCCCATCGTGGACGACACCGAGATCTTGCGAAGGTACCGACCCTTGGCCGATGCCGGCTTGGCCCGCTGCAGTTCGTCGAGTACGGCGCGGAAGTTTCGCTCCAACGCGGTCGGCTCGAAGCTGGCCTTACCGATGGTGACGTGCACGTTGCCGTAACGATCGGTGCGGTATTCGACCTTGCCGCCCTTGAACTCGGCCACTGCACGGCCCACGTCTTGAGTAACTGTGCCGGTCTTCGGGTTCGGCATCAGGCCACGCGGGCCCAACACACGGCCGAGACGTCCGACGAGCGGCATCATGTCGGGCGTGGCAATGGCCAGATCGAAGTCCATGTTGCCCTTCTGGATCGCTTCGGCCAGATCGTCGGCGCCGACGATGTCGGCACCCGCGTCACGCGCTTGTTGTGCCGCTTCACCCGAAGCGAACACGGCGACTCTGATGTTCTTGCCGGTGCCTTCTGGCAGGGCAACGGTGCCGCGAACCATCTGATCGGCCTTGCGCGGGTCGACGCCGAGGCGGATAGCGACGTCGACACCCTCGTCGAACTTGGCCTTCGCCAGCGACTTGGCCAGCGTCACCGCTTCGGTCGGCGTGAACAGCTGGTCGCGGTCGAGCGCTTTGACCGAATCTGCGAACTTCTTTCCTGACATTGTCTGTCTCCCTCAGTGGTAGCGCCGCCGGGCGAGGTCGTCCCGGTCGAGCGATGTTGCGATTGGTTGTTGTGATTTGTTGGTTATGAGACTTTGAGGCCCATCGAGCGAGCCGTGCCGCGGATCTGCTGCTTGGCGGCCTCGAGGTCGTAAGCGTTGAGGTCCGGCATCTTGATCTTGGCGACCTCTTCGATGTCGGCATCGGTGACCGTGCCGACGATGGTCTTGCCGGGCTCTGTCGAACCCTTGGCAAGGCCGGCCCTCTGACGCAGGAGCACCGGAGCCGGCGGCGTCTTCAAGATGAAGGTGAACGTGCGATCTTCAAAGATCGTGATCTCCACCGGGATGATCGTGCCGACCTGAGATTCGGTTGCAGCGTTGTACTGCTTCACGAAATCCATGATGCCGACGCCGTGCGGCCCGAGCGCGGTACCGACAGGCGGGGCCGGGGTGGCCTTGCCTGCGGGAATCTGGATCTTGACGATCGCAGCGACCTTCTTCTTTGCCATGACTGATCTTCCTTGCCTAGTTCTTTGGGTGTTATTCGAACGTCTGCGGTTACAGCTTGGAGACTTGGCTGAAATCCATCTCCACCAAGGTCTCGCGACCGAAGATGTTGACCAGGACCTTGAGCTTCATGTGATCGGCGTTGATCTCGGCGATCGTGCCGGCGAAGTCGGCGAACGGGCCTTCCTTCACACGCACGCTCTCGCCGACCTCGTAGTCGAGCTTCGGCTTCTTGCGGTTC
>JANMMQ010000320.1:0-7704 GCA_031373465.1 Ilumatobacteraceae bacterium
CTGATGGTCGAGGGCAGCCACACCGTTGCCGCCATCATCCTCGAGACGGTTGTCGGCACCAACGGCATCCTCGTTCCGCCCGACGGATACCTCCAAGGCATCCGCGAGCGCTGCGATCGCCACGGGATCGTGATGATCTGCGACGAGGTCATGGCCGGCTTCGGACGATGCGGCGAGTGGTTCGCGTTCCAGAAGTGGGGCGTTCAGCCAGACCTGGTGTGCTTCGCCAAAGGGGCCAATTCCGGTTACATCCCCCTCGGCGGAGTGGTGATCAGCCAGACAATCGCCGACACGTTCCGCGACCGTGCCTTCCCCGGCGGGCTCACCTATTCGGGTCATCCGCTGGCCTGCGCCTCCGCCGTCGCCAGCATCAACATCTTCAAAGAAGAGGGCATCATCGAGCACGCCCGAATGCTCGGCACAGATGTCATCGCCCCGGGCCTGGAGAAGCTGCAAGCCAACCATCCCAGCATCGGTGAGGTTCGTGGCCTCGGTGTCTTCTGGGCGCTCGATCTGGTTACAGATCGCGCCTCGCGCCAACCGCTTGTTCCCTACAACGCATCCGGCGCCGACGCCAAGCCGATGACAGACCTTGCCACCGCCTGCAAGCAGCGCGGATTGTGGCCGTTCACGCATTTCAACCGGCTGCACGTCGTGCCGCCGTGCAACGCCACCGTTGACGAAGTACAGGAGGGATTGGCAATCCTCGATGAGGCACTGACCGTCGCCGACTCGTTCTACACGGCCTGACGCGTCGTCGATGTGGCGCAAGCCGGGTCGCACCGGCGCAATCCTCTATGCGGTGCTGGCCGGTGTCATCGGGTCAGCGACGACGTTCTTCAGCAGGCTCCAGATCGAGCGACAACGAGGACGCCGCGAGGCAGCGCGAACGCTTCCGAACGGTCCGATCATCGTCATCTCCAACCACACCAGCTACGCCGACGGTGTGTTGCTGGCGTTGGCATGCCGGCGAATGGGGCGCTCGCTGCGACTGCTGGCCACATCAGGTGTGTTCGGCGCACCCGTGCTCGGAACTGTCGCTCGCAAGCTCGGGTTCATCAAGGTCAAACGCGGCGCTACGGATGCGTCGACTTCGCTCGACGAAGCGGCTCACGCCCTCGCCGAAGGTGAGGCCGTCGGGATCTTCCCCGAGGGCCGGCTGACGCGTGACCCGATGATGTGGCCGGAACGAGCCAAGACAGGTGCCGTTCGTCTGGCACTGCGCACCGCCGCACCGATCGTGCCAGTCGCGATGGTCGGCGCACATCGCGTGGTCAGCCGGCACAAGGTCGTGCCGACGCTGCTGACCAACCTGTTCCGGCGTCCGAAGGTCGCGACGCGCGTTGGCGCACCAATAGACGTTCGACAATTGATGAACATCGGGCCCACCACGGAGCCCACCGTCGACGAGGTTCGCCTTGCCGCCGATCTGGTGATGGCCAGGCTCGTCGCAGTCGTCGGCCAGCTACGCGGTGAACGGGCCCCGGAGCCTCACGGCGTGCCTCGCATCGAGGACTGAACTGGGTCTCAGTTGACGGGTGTCAATTGACATCCCAGGTGCCGTTGCTTCGCAGCAGGGCGGAGAGATCGCCGGGACCGCGCTTGGTCGAAGCCTCGGCAATTTGGCGACCGACACCCATCCCGTAGTCAGGACGCTCCACCGAGCGGAACACTCCGAAGGTCGTGGCCGCGTGATCTTCCAGCGAGATCCGTGCCAAGGCGAAGGCAAGCCCGGGATCATCGCGATGCGCGTCGTGAACGAGGATGGCCTCTTCACCGACGTCGGCCACCTCGACGATTCGCAGCTGACCATCGGTTCCCATGACCACACCCTTGTGGCCGTCGGCGCCGAACCTGATCGGCTGGCCGTGGCGCAGGTCGATCATCATCTCTTCGCGGACCTGACGACTGGTCACGTCGTCGAAGGCGCCGTCGTTGAACACGTTGCAGTTCTGGAAGATCTCGACGAACGACGCGCCCTGATGGGCGTGAGCCTGACGGAAGATCTCCATCATGTGCTTGCGATCGAGATCGTGCGTCCGAGCGACGAAACTGGCTTCGGCACCAAGGGCAACGCTGAGTGGGTTGAATGGTGCATCGACCGACCCGTACGGGGTGCTCTTGGTGACCTTGCCCACCTCCGATGTCGGTGAGTACTGGCCCTTCGTCAGACCGTAGATACGGTTGTTGAACAGCAAGATGGTGAGGTTGACGTTGCGGCGGAGCGCGTGGATGAGATGGTTGCCGCCGATCGACAGTCCGTCGCCATCTCCCGTGATGACCCACACGTCGAGATCCGGCCGGGCAACCGCAAGGCCGGTTGCGATGGCAGGCGCACGACCATGGATGCCATGCATCCCGTATGTGTTCATGTAGTACGGGAAACGGCTGCTGCAGCCGATGCCACTGATGAACACGGTGTTCTCCGGCGCGATTCCGAGCTCCGGCATGAGCTGTTGCACAGCCAGCAGGATTCCGTAATCGCCACACCCCGGGCACCAACGGACCTCTTGATCGCTTGTCCAATCTTTCTTGGTGGTGACCGGCACGATCGTGTCGCTCATCGCAACGCTCCTTCGATTGCATCTTCCAGTTCGCGCGCAGTGAATGGCAGGCCTTGCACCTTTGTGACCGCCTTTGCGTCGACCAGGTACTCGGCTCGCACGATGCGGCACAGCTGGCCCAGGTTGAGCTCGGGAACGATGATCCGCGGGTACCGCTTGAGAATCTCGCCCAGGTTGGGTGGCAGCGGGTTGAGGTGGGTGAGATGGACCCAGGCGACCTTGATGCCACGCCTCCGTGTGCGCTGAACCGCCGCATCGATGGCGGCCCACGTGGAGCCCCAGCCGAGGACACACAGCTCGGCGTCGGCGACATCGCCGACGGCAACGGCCGGTGGAATGTCGGCGGCGATGCCGGCGATCTTCGCGGCGCGCAGATCCACCATGCGTTGATGGTTCTCTGGGGTGTAGTTGATGTCGCCGCGTCCGTCTTCCTTCTCGAGCCCACCGACGCGGTGCATCAACTTCGGCGTGCCGGGGATGGCCCACGGCCGGGCGAGCGTTTCGGGGTCACGGAGGTACGGCCAGAACTCGGTCGTGCCGTCAGCGTTCGTGTGGTTCATCTCGGTGGCGAAGGGCACAGAGATGTCGGGCAACGAGTCGACATCGGGCAGGCACCAGGGCTCACTGCCGTTGGCCAGATATCCGTCGCTGAGCAGGATGACCGGGGTTCGGTATTTGATGGCGATACGAGCGGCCTCGATGGCTGTGTGGAAGCAGTTGGCAGGGCTGTACGCGGCAACCACCGGCAGCGGTGCCTCGCCGTGGCGGCCGTACATCGCGATGTTGAGGTCGGCGGCCTCGGTCTTGGTGGGCAGGCCCGTGGAGGGGCCGCCGCGCTGCACGTCGATGAGGATGAACGGCAGCTCCAGCGATACGGCCAGACTGGTCGTCTCGCTCTTCAGGGCGACGCCGGGACCGCTGGTCGCGGTGACCCCGAGGTGGCCGGCGAAGGCAGCACCGAGCGCCATGCCCGCTGCTGCGATCTCGTCTTCTGCCTGCACCGTGCGGACCCCGAAGTGCTTGTGCTTGGACAGCTCGTGGAGGATGTCGCTGGCAGGGGTGATCGGGTAGCTGCCGAGGAACACAGGCAACTTGGCCAGTTGGCCGGCAGCGACCAGGCCCCACGCGAGTGCGACGTTGCCGCTGATGTTGGTGTATTCGCCCGGCGGCAACTTGGCCGGCATGACCTCGAAACGGTGTTCGAACTGCTCGGTCGTCTCACCGAAGTTGTAACCGGCATTGAACGCCGTGAAGTTGCTGAGGCGGACGAACTCGTCTTTGAACTTGGTCTCGATCCAGTCGAGCGTCGGTTGCGTCGGGCGTGAATACAGCCATGACACCAACCCGAGCGCAAAGAAGTTCTTGGAGCGCTCAGCGTCGCGCGGCTTGACACCCAACGGCTCGGTCGCCTTCTGCGTCAGCGATGTCATGGGAACCTCGACCACCCGATAACCGAGCAGCGAATCATCGGTCAGCGGGTTGGTGACGTACCCGGCTTTGGCCAAATCGCGTTCACCGAACGCATCGCTGTTGACGATCAGGAGGCCGTGTGGCTCGAGCCTGCCGAGGTCGGCCTTTAGCGCTGCGGGGTTCATGGCGATCAGCACGCTCGGTTCGTCGCCGGGCGTCGTAATGTCGTGATCGCTGATCTGCACCTGGAAGCTCGAGACGCCATTGACCGTGCCGGCAGGTGCCCGAATCTCGGCAGGATATTCGGGCAGAGTCGACAGGTCGTTTCCGAAGGTCGCGCTGACCGACGTGAACCGGTCACCAGTGAGCTGCATGCCATCGCCCGAATCGCCCGCGAACCTCACGACGACGCGAGTGATGGTCTCGGCTTCGCGCCCAGTAGGGCGATCTACGGTGTCCGTCATGGCCACCTCCTCCCGCAGGCGGGCGGCCTCGTTGCCGTCCCACTGTCGGTACAGACGTTATATCGCCTTGCGCGTGACAAAGGCGACACCTAGCAACGAAATCACCAATCCCGCCACGGCGAGGACGCCGAGGCGTTCCCCGAACAGGATGGCTCCCTCGACCGCGCTGAGTGCCGGTGTCAAGAAGAACAGGCTGGTGACCTGCGACGCCGCTCTTCGCTGAAGCAACCACAACATCAACAGAACTGCCGCAATCGACAGCACGACCACCGCCCAGAGCAACGCGAACATCGAGCGCCCGGTGACCGCGAAGTCGATGTGCTCCCATGTCAGAGCGAGGATCAGCAGCACCACGGCAGCGGTCGCGTACTGCAAAACCGTCCCCCACAGAAGCGGCATCGCCGAACACTTCTTGCGCTGCACCAGCGTGACGCCGGCCATCCCCAGAACGCTGACAGCGGATGCCCCCATGGTCATTGCCGTGACGCCCGATGAATGGGTGAGCAGACGATCGATCACGACGGCAATCACCCCGGCGAACCCGAGACCCACGCCGATCCATTGGATGCGGATCAACCGCTCACCGAGCACGCGGCGCGAAGCCAGCGCGGTGAGCACCGGATGAAGGCCGGCGATCAGTGCGCTGACACCGGCGGGCAAGCCGCGGTCGATCGCCACGAAGACACCGCCCAGATACAGGACGTGCATGCCGATGCCGGCGAGCATGATCCACGGAACCATTTGGCGATCGACGCGCGGTGTGGCACGCGCCGCGGCGAAGGCTGCCAGCAGACCTGCGGCCAGCACCATTCGAACCGCCAGAAAGGTGACCGGCCCGGTGTCCGCGGTGGCGTATCGAGCCACCACGAAGCCGGTGCTCCAGAGCACCACGAAGATCCACGGCGTCAACGTGATGACGCGAGAAGGGCGGGCCGCCGAAGCGACCCGCCCTTGCCCGTTTGAAGCCTGGATTTCGGTCAGGCGCCACCCTCAGTCAGGGTAACCGTCAGTGGCGCAAAGCCCGAACCCTTGACGTCGATCTTCTCGGCCTCCAACTGCTTGATCGCCTCGTTGACGATGTCATTCGTGTACGACGTCGCATCGGGAGCCTTTGTCAGGACCGTCTTACCGTCGAGGTTCTTCGTCTCGCTGGCGATCTTGGCCGTGCGATCCCATGCCCCCTGGTCGATGACGCCGACACCGATCGTCGATGGCCAGATCAACTTGTTGACCTCGTTCATCTGCCACAACTGGTGGGTAGCACCGAGTTTGGAACCCTTGGCAACAACGATGTCGCGGCACGCCTCAGGGTTGTCACGACAGAACGCCCAGCCCTGCAGCGACGCCTTGACGAAGGCAATCGCCTGCCCGCAATATGCGGGGTCCGAGAGGCGGCCTTCGTCGGCCCAGATCGCGTCCTGCAACATGCCGACGCCCTCGTTCTCGTAGGACACGACGTTGAGATCGGCGGGCGTGTAGAGAGCGCCGGTCGCGGTGTTCTTGGCCTCTAACACCTGCGCGTATTCGTTGTAAGTCATTGCCTCGGCGGCGTCGATCTCGCCGGACAACAATC
This sequence comes from Ilumatobacteraceae bacterium, assembly GCA_031373465.1. Taxonomy (GTDB): domain Bacteria; phylum Actinomycetota; class Acidimicrobiia; order Acidimicrobiales; family Ilumatobacteraceae; genus JAENVT01. Next base: position 6,012 of record JANMMQ010000320.1, read on the forward strand.
CTTCCATGTTGAAGTTCTGCCCGAGCAGGGTGACGTCCTTCGCTGGGTCGAGGCCATCCTTGGAAAGCGCGGCGAAGATCTCGAACTCGTTGCCGAAGCCCCAGTTGCCGATCTTCTTACCCTTGAAGTCCTTGGCAGTCGTGATGTTCTTGTCCTTGAAACTGACCTGCAGGGTGCCGCTGCGCTGGAAAACCTGAGCGATGTCGGTGACCTTGGCACCGGCTTCACGCTCGGCTAGCGCCTTGGGAACCCACGAGATGGCGAAGTCGACGGCGCCGCTGGCCAATGTCTTCTGCGGCGGGATGTCGACGCCGCCCTCGACGATCTGGACATCGAGTCCGGCGTCTTTGTAGAAGCCCTTGTCGACTGCCGCGAAGTAGCCACCGAACTGTGCCTGGGTGAACCACTGCAATTGCAACTTCACGGTGGAACCGGTCGGCTTGGTGCACTTCGACACGTCGACGGCGAGGCCTTTGCCGCTGCCAGACGAACCAGTATTGGAAGCTTTCTTGTCATCGCCGCATGCGGCGACCAGCAACCCGGCAAGGCCTATGGCCGCTGTCGCTTTGATCATTCGTCTTCTGTGCATGTTCTCCCCTTTGTTGTTGTGTTGGTACTCACCCGTGTACCCGTCGTCGCTGCCACGGCACGACGAGGTATTCCAGGAGACTAGAGCCGGCGAAGAACAACAGACCAACGATCGATCCACCGACGACATAGGCGAAACCGAGCGCTTTGTTGGAGCCGTTGAGCGTGCCGGAGATCTTGCTGCCAAGTCCGTCTTGGGTACCACCGAAGTACTCGCTGACCAGGGCGATGATCACGGCGATCGGTGCCGCAGTGCGTATCGCGGTGAAAAGGAACGGCATGGTGTTCGGCACCCGAACCTTCGCCAAGACCTGTCGCGGCGAAGCAGCGTAGGACTGCATCAGCTCCATCTGAGTTGCGTCGTTGTGCTGGAGGCCCTTGGTGACCTGCACGAAGACGATGAAGAAGACCGCAATCGTGACCATGATCCGCCGCCCGATCTGGCTGTCGAGCGCATACATGTTGTTGAGAACACCGACGATGACGACGGCGGGCACGGCGGCCACAGTGACGGCGAGTGGATTGACGAGATCGGCGACGATCCGGAACCGATTGGTCAGCACCGCACCGACGAAACCAAGGATCGCTCCACCGATCAAACCCACCAGTGCGTTGACGCCCGTGACGATGCAGGCCTTGGTGACGAGACCGGGGTCGTCGATCAGTGACTGGATGATCGCGGTTGGTTTCGGGATGATGAAGGGCTGCACGTTTTCGATCTCCACCCACGCTTGCCAGAGGGCGAGGAACACTACGCCGAAGACAATGGGCGGCAGCACGATCGCCAGGCTGCCGCGAGTACGCGCCGCGGTGCTCATCGGTCGTCGATTCCTGAAACCACATCGCCGACCCGCGTGCCGCGTAACGCCTCGCGCACCTCGGTGACCTTGTCGAAGAAGTGGTTCCCCTCGCGGGTGAGCTCCGAGCGATCGCGACCGAGGCCGACATCGACGAGCGAGGTGATCCGCCCCGGACGTGGCGACATCACGACGACTCGATCGGCCAGGTAGACGGCCTCGGGGATCGAGTGGGTCACGAACACAACGGTCGTGCCTGTCTCGCTGCAGATACGCAACAGCTCGGCCTGCATGTGCTCGCGGGTCAT
>JANMMQ010000122.1:0-9961 GCA_031373465.1 Ilumatobacteraceae bacterium
TGGATGTCCGAGGAGATCGCCCGAATCAATCAGGCACGGTTGCAGCGCGGTGCCGGGCTCCTCGACGAACATACGGAGCGCACGTTGCGAGCTGCGGCCTACGCCGAGACCGTAGGTGCCGGTCCCCTCGAGCCCTATATGCACGATCCCGAAGTCGAAGAGATCGATGTCAACTCGCACCGGGTCACATGGGTGTCATATTCCGACGGTCGCAAAGTTGCACTGGGTCAGCTGTGGGAGTCGGCAGATGATCTCTACGCGTTCCAGCGCCGGCTGACGTTGTCGATGGGCGTTGCCGAGTCGCGACTCGACGAGCAATCGCCGATGGTCACGCTTCAAGCTCCGGACGGATCGCGTGTCGTTATGGTGCTCGGCGGGCCTGGCCGTAGTGGCGTCTCATCCGAGCCGCGCATCGCGATCAGGCGGTTCACGGTCAACCGGGTCGGTCTCGACGGGCTCGCTGATCGTGGCCTGTTCCCGCAATGGCTCGTGCCTCAGCTCCAGGCTCTGGTGCAGGCGGGCATGACGATCCTCATCTCCGGCGGCCCAGGCGCAGGCAAGACGACCCTGCTCAAGGAACTGCTCGGGGCGGTGTCTCCGTTGGAGCGCATCGTCACCGTCGAGAAGGGCTTGTTGGAGCTACGACTAGAAGACGATCCGCGGCATCCCGATGCGCCGGCGCTGTACACACGCCAGGCCAATACCGAAGGCCGAGGCGCGGTCTCGGCCCGCGAACTCGTCGAGCTCACGCGCCGTCTGAACCCCGATCGCGTGATCGTCGGTGAGCTCGTCGAAGACGAGGCGTTGGAGATGCTCGACGTTGCATCCATGTGCAAGCGCGGCTCGATGGCGACCATCCACGCGCACACCGTCGAGGCCGTGCTCAGTCGACTGGCCTTCTATGTGGCGAAGAGCAACACGAAGTTGCCCGAATTCGCTGTGTGGAGCCTCATCGCCGAAACCATCGACTTCGTCATCCACATCGACCTCGTTCGCAACGCCGATGGCGGCGCACCACAGCGTTGTGTCACCTCGATCGTCGAGTACGGCGGCCGGGGCGAGAACGGTGGCGTGCGATCCACGGAGACGTGGGGAATGAACGAGTTCAACCACTTCGTACAGAGAAATCCGTTGTCGGAACATCATCTGCGCAGACTTCGGTTGGCCGGAGTACCCGTCGGAACGTTCGTGCCCAACGACGGGCTGGTGGCCAGATGAGGCAGGACCAGCTCGTGTTGGCCGTCGCGAGCGCGCTGCTCGTCGTGGGTCTCTCCATTGTCTGGTCCGGGCTGCACCACGAGCCGCATCCCGCCAAGACGAACTCGCTGCAGCGAACACCCTTCGTCGTCGCGATCGCAGTCGGATCACTGATTGTTGCGCTGTCCGGTTGGATCATTCCCGCCGTGGTCGTCGGGGCGATCGCGGGATGGCTGGCCAATTCGATGCAACGTCGCCGAGGTGGTGTGGACATGAGCGTCGAACGCACCGAGGCCTTGGCCTCGTGGGTCGAGAACGTTCGCGACGTGCTGCAGTCCGGCAATCAGCCAGTGGGTGCCATCGGCGCGACGACCGAAACTTGCCCACCGTCCATCCGACCGCACGTGCGGTTGCTGTTCGCCCGGCTCTCGGCTGGCCAGCCCGCAGAGGTCGCGTTCCGCCGGTTTGCAGACGACATCGATGATCCGCTTGCGGACCTCGTTGCCGTCGGACTGCTGATCGCGGTTTCGCGCGGAGCCGAGACCGAAGACGTTCTGTCGGCGCTCGCAACTCAAGCGCGTCACCAAGCAGATCGTCGAAGGATCGTCGAAGCGGAGCGGGCGCCAATGCGGCGCGAGGTGATGATGGTCTCGCTGGTGATGTGCGCGCTGCTTGGTGGTGTGTTCTTGTTCGGGCGCAGCTCGTATTTGGATGGCTATGACGATGTCTCCGGACAGGTCTTCCTTGCATTCGTCCTCGCTGGCTACGGCGCTCTCCTCATGTGGGTCGGGCGGCTCGCCGCGTTCCCACGACCGGCGCGATTCCTCACGCTGCGGCAGGTCGAATCATGACCGCGGTCGGTCGTTTGATCCTTGCCACGCTGGCCGGTTCGTGCGGTGCCTGGCTGTTGGTTGCTGGTGTGGCGCAACGTCGACCCACGCTGGCCAAGATGTCGATGCATCTGCGGCGGCCGAGTGTCGCTGCAGTCGGAGGCTCCGTCGGTGGGTGGGCGCGCGCAGGCGCGCTTGTGTCTCGTCGGCTCCCGCTGCGTCCCGCGGCGCTCGCCGATCTTCGCCTCGTATCTCGCACGCTCGAGATCCACTCTGCATACCTGATTGCGGCAGCCGTGTTCGGACTGTTCGGTCCGGCGTTGTTATTGGTCCTTGGTCAGGCGCTCGGCCTCATCTCCATCGGAGTGATGTTTCCGATGGCAATCGCGCTCGTGGGCGCGACCGTCGGCCCGCTGATCGTCCACAACAAGATGCGGACGGCGGCTGCCGAGCAACGACATGACCTGCGCTACCAGCTCTCGTCATATCTCGACGTCGTCACGATGCTCCTCGCGGGAAACGTCGGCAACGAGGGCGCACTTCGCCAGGCAGCGCAAGCCGGTGATGGGCGCTTGTTCGTCGAACTGCGCAGGCGAATCCTGGTTGCCGAGACCTCGCATCGCTCCCTGGTCTCCGCGCTTGCGCAACTGGGTGACGATCTCGACCTCGTCGAACTGCAACAGATCTCGGCGTCGGCCTCGCTGGCTGCGTCCGCCGGCGCGCCGGTTGCCAAAAGCCTTGCGGCGAAGTGCGCCACGTTGCGCGGCGCGCTTTCGGCCGAGCAGGAGACCGACGCCAGAGTGCGCACGGGCAAGATCACCGTCCCGCTCGTCGGCATGTCGCTGCTGATCATGGCTGCAGTCGTGTACCCCGCCCTCAACTTCTCTAGATAGGAGCCCAATGAACATCGAGCTGATGATGTCTGCTTTGACCCATGTGATCTACGGCAAGCTGCGCAGCTTCGCGCCTGCCGATCAGTATCGAGATCGGGGCGCTGTCTCTCTTGAACAGGTGCTGTGGTTCGTCGCCGCGGGCGTCGCGGTTGCGGTGATCGCCGGAGTCTTGTGGAGCAAGATCAAGACCGAGGCGGAAAAACCGATCCAGGCTCCGACCGCGCCGTGAAGCGCACGCTGTGATCGCCGATCGCGACCGCGGCAGCGCTTCGCTGACGATCGTGATTTTGGCGCCGTTGCTGCTCGTGTTGATGTTCGCAGCGTTTCAAGCCGCGATGTGGAACCACGCGCGGACCGAGGCTCGTGTGGTCGCTCGGGAGACCGCTGTGCTGATTGCACGCGACGGGTTGCCGGCAACGCAAGCGCGGCAATCGGCCTCGGCGGCTCTCGCGAACGACAGTGTGTTGACGCACGTCGACGTTTCGGTGCAGACCACTGCGATCAACGTCGTGGTCACGATCACCGGGTCGGCTCCCGGCCTGCTGCGCGGAACCTCCTCGCCGGTGAAGGTCACTGCAGCCGTCTCGCTCGAAGGATGGGTGCCTCTATGAACGCGCGTGACCGTGGCGAGGCCAACGCGCTCGGTCTGGTGTTGATCGCTCCCGTCGCAGTCGCGTTGGCGATCCTCGTGCTCTGGACCGGTCGCAAGGTAAGTACCGATGCCCAGGTTCAGGCTGCCAGTTCTGCCGCAGCACAATCTGCCGCACGCCAGCGGACTCCGGCGGCGGCGGTGGCCGCCGCGCAAGCAACGGCGGCGGCGATGCTCACGGACGTCAAGGCGTGCGCGGGAGGACCGACCATCTCAATCGACGCTGTGAACTTTCGCCCCGGCGGCGACGTCACCGTCGTCGTGACCTGCACTCCACGGCGCAGCGATCTGCTGTTGAGCGGCGCTGCGTCGGCGACCTTTGCGGCATCGTCGACGGCACCGATCGACACCTACCGGTCGGCTGGGTTGCCGTGAGCACCAACCACGATCGCGATTCTGGCTCGGCGACCGTGTTGATGATCACCCTGTGTTTCGTCTTCTTAGCGGGCTCGTTGCTGTGGCTGTCTCGTACGGTCGACCAGTCGCTTGACGACCGCACCAACGCCGCGGAAATCGCCTTCCAAGCGGCACGAGCCGGCGCTCAGGCAATCGATCCGGTCGCGGCGCGTTCGGGCGAGGCGGTCATCGATCCGGCTGCGGCGCGGGAGGCCATCGCTTCGACAACTGGTCGACTTCTGGCGGCCAACGGGGACACCGGATCCGTGTCGTCGATATCGATCGAACGCAACCGGGTGACGGTCTCGGTCACCATCACAACGACGGGGCGCCCGGCAACGGGAACTGCGTCGGCATCAGCCGTAGCGGGCGTCGACGCCCCACTGCCCTAAGGAGTTCTCGATGCCCGCATCAACGAGCAAGCAGTTCGGCGCCCGCCTCGGCAGTCAGTTGTTCGGTGCCGTCGTCACGATCGTCGCCATCGTCGGGCTCCCCACCCTCCTGGGTGCAGCCGCAGTTCAACGCTTTCATCACGTCTCGCCGCTCCACGGGATGAATGCGCCGTGGCGGTGGTCGATAGATGACATGCGCTCGTGGGGTCGCCGCCTGACCGAAGGACTCGATTCGTCCGCGGCGCTCGTCGACATGTTCTTCCGGCTCGCCCTCGTCATCGGCTGGGTGTGTGCCGCGGTTGTGCTGTACACGGTTGTCGACGAGATGGTCTTCCAGCTTCGCCACGGCATGCCGTCGGCGCGGCATCACCACCTCGCGGGGCTTGGCCCGCTCGGGCGGAAGCTGGCGACCATGCTCGTGGCGGTGCTACCGCTCGCCGTCAGTGTGACCCCGACACTCGGCGGCGTGCGCGTTGCGGGAGCCGTCGTGGGAGTCGTGCAGCAACGCGTTGCCGATCTACCGGAGCCCGCGGCGACGCAGCTCGCCATTCCGATCCCTGCCGGGACGACGACCAGTGCCCCAGCGAACGGTTGGTCGGTTGTCGAGGTGAAGCGAGGTGACTCGATCTGGGCGATCGCCGAGCGGTTCGCCGACGGTGGCAATGTCGCTGCACTTGCGGACGAGATCGTCGCGGCCAACGTCGGAACGGTGATGACCGACGGGCATCGGTTCTCCACCCCCGCGTTGATCGAGCCCGGCTGGCTGTTGAACGTCCCTGTCGCTGTAGCACCATCGGCTGCTGTGGCCGTCGATCCGCTTCAGGCCAGCGGCGACTACATCGTCGTGACCGGCGACTCGTATTGGGCAATCGCCGAACACCACCTCGAGGCAGCCAGCAGTGACGCGGACATCGCTGTCTACACCGCAGAACTTATGCAGATGAACGCACCGCGTCTCGGCTACGCCAACGAGAAACTGATCCGTCCCGGCGACGTTCTGCAGCTCGCGCCGGCAACGTCCACGCCCGCGGGGATTCCTGCCGTTGTCGATGCACCCGTAGTGATCGTGCCGGTTGATGCGGTCGCCGTTCTGCCATCACCTGCGGACACGGAGCCCGTTCCAGTCGAACCGCCCACGCCCGCACCGCGGTCCACGACTGCAAGCCCGGTACCGCCGGCTTCGGCCTCCTCCGTGGATGCCCTCCTCGACAACTGGTCGAACGAAGGCGCGCCGATCAAGCGAGGTCTTGCGGCGGCCGTGCTGCTGTCGGGAGGCGCACTTGCCGCACTCGGGTCGCGTCGACGGCAGCAACTTCGCAGCGCCCACGTCGGTGGCCGGTTGTCGTCGCCGACGGACGAGGCGATCGAGACCGAGACGCTCCTGCGGTCGCTGACGCCCACCGACCAACTGGCACGAATCGATCTCGCCCTGCGTTGCGCGGCTCCACACCTGGCTCGTCAGAACGCTCGAGTGTTGGCAGCCGAGGTCGCTGACGACGGCGAGATCCGTCTGTACACCGACCGACCGGCGATGCTGGTCGCAGAGCACTGGACCGTCGACGACGAGGCGGGGGCGTGGCGTCTGCCGGCAACCGTGACGCTCGCCGAGCTTGCCAGATGCACGCAGAGTGCCGGGCAGCCGTGTCCGGCGATCATTCATCTCGGCGAATCTGCCGGCGGCCAACTGTTCGTCGATCTCGAGGCAGTTGGGGTGCTCAGCATCGACGCTGCGCCGGCTGTGGCCGCGTCGATCGTGCGGTGCGCGGCAGCTTCGTTGGCTGTCTCCCCGTTCGCCGAATCGAGCAGGGTGTTCACCGTCGGCATCGAGAACGAAGCCGATCTTGGCAACCCGTGCGTCGAATCACATGCCTTCCTCATTGGGGCAGTCGACGCGGTCGTCTCCACTGTTGGGAGCATCACGACGGCGACGAGCGGTGATACCACGACCTTCGCGTTGCGTGCCACTGCGCACGGCGGCGAGGCATGGGAGCCGTCGCTTCTCCTGGCCATCGGCGTTGACGCCCCGGCGGAGCTGGCACCGCTGGTCTGGCGGGCCGGCGCTGGCGGACGCGGCATCGGCGTGATGATCGACCGGCCTATGGTCGGTTGCGGCGCGTTGTTGCGCGCAATCGATGATGACTTCGTCCTCGAGCCGCTCGGTCGTCGGGTGAGCCCTGTTGGCCTCTCTGCGGCCGATGTGTTGGCAGTGGCCGACTTGCTCGACGCGGCCGAACGACCGTTGGTGGCTGATCATCGCGATGTGGGGGAACCGGTCACTGGTGCGGCCGCCGAGTTCGCCTCGCGAAGCCATGCGATCGTCGTACAGCTTCTGGGGCCGGTCGCTGTGCAGTCTGCAGACGGGGCCCTGGTCGGGTTCGATCGGTCCAAGGCGCAAGAGTTGGTGGTCTGGTTGAGTCAACATCGTCGCCGTCCGACCCGAACCTCCGCTCGGACGGCGCTGTGGGACCTCGCGGTTCGCGACGCGACGTTCTCCAACGTGGTCTCGGACGCTCGGCGATCGATGGCCAAGGTCGTCACGCCGCCAGACGGGCACGAGTGGATCGCGCGGACGATGAACGAAGAACTACCGCTGCACGATCTTGTAGTCAGCGACGTCGAGTTGCTTGCCGACCGAGTTGCAGCAGCACGCGGATGCCCAACGCCCACGGCGATCGCGATCTTGCGACCCGGCGTTGCGTCAATCCAGGGCATGCCCTTCGCCGGCACCTCATACCTCTGGCCCGACGCGGAGGGCATCACCTCTTCGTTGGTGTTGTTGGCGACATCTGCATCGGCTGAGCTCGCTGCCCACTACCTTGCCACCGCTGACATCGATGGCGTGTTCTGGGCGACCGGACAGGGCTTGAAGGTGCTCGCCGGCCACGAAGAGCTCATCGCCTTGCGGATGCGCGCCCACGCCCACCGCGGTGATCTGGCCGGTGTTCGCAGCGAGTGGGACAGTTACGAGCGAGCGGTCAACGCCGATACGTGGGCCGCGGCCCAGCCATCGCCGAAGCTCGTCGACCTACGTCGCGAGCTGCTGTCGCCGACGCTGGCTTCGTAGACCGAAATCAGGTCAAGTGGCGGATGGCTTCGTCCGCCACGAGCCCGGCCACGCCCGGCAAATCTCGGAGCGCAGTCCAGCCGTGGGCAATCCGCAGCAGCGCCATCGCTCGGTAGAAAGAACCATCTGTGGCGATCTGCGCTTCAGAACCCGGCGCGTAGCGGCAATACGCAGACTCGAACGCGTCCGCGAGTGCCCAGCTTTCGCCCCTTGCGGCCATCAGGTCGGTGACCCAGGTCCACGCCCCGAAATACTCGACGTCACGGCTGGGCACAGCCATCTGGAGACGATCGAAGTCGATCAACCGCAGGCCGTCGGGGGAGACGATGATGTTGCGCGGTGAGAAGTCACCGTGACTGACGACGAGGGTCCGCTGTGCATCGACCTGCGGGCTCGCGCCGGCGATGGTGATGGCGAGGTCGAACCTGTCACGCAGCGGCGACGGCGCCAGCTCGTCGCGTTTGCGGGTGATCGACCGCAGCAACGCCCTGCCCGTGCGGACGCGAGAAACGACGACGCCACTGCGATGCAGGTCGGCCAGCAACTGCGCCGCCGCATCAAGGTGGAGGACCGTTGTGCCCAGGTCGCCGCGTCTGCCGAGCGCTGGTCCCTGAAGGTAGCTCATCACGATCGCCCCTTCGGCTTCGCGCAAACGCAGAGGATGCGGCATACCTGGCACGCCGCGGGTATGTCCGAACGGCGACAACCAGAGCGCGTACATCCCGTCGAAGATCTCGCCCGTCGCGTCATGCGGGTACCGCTTGACGACGACGGTCCGCCCTTCGGCGTCGTGCTCGAGCGCCACGGGACGATCGGTGTGACCCCCGTCGACCTGTTGGCGATCGCTCAGCACCGTCGTCCCATGGCCGCCGGTTCGACCAGCGACAGGATCTGACGAGCGTCGATCGGGCGCCGGTGACGGGTGTCCGCCAGCCCGGCGAGACGCAGCAGGCTGAGCTGCTCCCAGCTATCAACGTCGCTCGCGGTGTCGCCGTAACCCGAGCGGAACGCGACGACCGCCCGTTCGGAGGCACCCGGTGATCGTCGGCCGAGCACTGCATCACGGCGGAGATGAGCGACCATGTTGCCGACGTCGAGCCCACTCGGAGCCATTGCCGCGTCGTCGAGGTCGATCCAACACACCCCGCTGGCGACGGTCACGAGTTGCCTTGGGTGGCAGTCCCGATGAGCGCTCACCAGAGGGTCGCTAGCGAGGTGGGCTGCTCGCGCCACAGCCAGGTCGACGCACCGATGGGTCGTTGCGGTCGCCCTGGACACCAGCAGCCGGAGCTCGTCGTCGAGGGTCCACGTGCGATCGAGCATGGCCCCGCTGTCGTGCAGTTCTCGCAGGGCCAGTCCGGCAAGCTCGGCCGTGGCCACGAAGCGATCGTCGTCCAGGCAGTCGAGGACTTGGCCGACGACGAACGCGACGAGCGACACGTGGCCCGCATCGTCGACACCCCATGGTTCGGGAACGAGGTGGCCCGCACTTGATTGGCGGAGCGAGTTGATACGCCGGAGGTTGCCGCGCGCTCGGGGGCTTGCGAACACCTTGAGCACGCCCCTGCCGCGGCTGGTTTCGACGAGGGACGCGACTCGACGCCCGGGGAGGTGGCGCAGCACGGTTAGCACCGACGCCTCGGGGCACAACTCTTGCGCCCCTTCCGCCCATGTCCGCAAAGCCTTATCGGTGTTTGCCGGATGATCAATGGGCCAGTGCACGGCTGCGCTCCTCGTCGATCAGCCCGGTGATCTCCATCGCCCGGTCTCCCCACCCGTGCGATCTCATCGTGTGCGCTCGGCCCGCCGCGGCCGCTCGTCGCACGAGCCGCGGCTGCCGGCTGACAGCATCGATCGCGGCGGCGAGCTCGTCGACGTCGCCTGGGGTGACGAGCGTGCCGTAGCTACCCGCGCCGAGAACCTCGCGGATCTGGCCGACGTCGCTGGCAACTATGGGTACTCCTGCGGCGAGGTATTCGTACAGTTTCAGTGGGGAGAAGGAGAAGTCCAAGATCGCCGGATACGGGGCGATCGCGACGTCGCCGGCGGCGAGCAGCGCCGGTACATCGGCGTGGTCGAGTTGGCCGAGGAAGCGGACTCGTTCGGCAACACCTTCGGCTCTGGCGAGTTGCTCGAGTTCCGGCCTCATCGCTCCGTCCCCAACGATGACCAGCAGCAGGTCTTGGGTCGGGAGCTGGCCGAGGGCCCGGATCGCGACATCCACGCCATGCCAAGGGCGCAGAACGCCGATGAACAGGGCGATGCGTGCCTCGGCCGGTAGGCCGAATCGGCATCGAGTGGCAGCTTTCGAAGGGAGGTCGCGAAATGCCGCTGTGTCGACGCCGTTCGGCACGACGGCCGTCCGGTGGACCGGCGCGACCGAAAGGACTTGCGTGGCTACCTCGTCGCTGACTGCGACACGCAGGTCGGCGGAACGCAGCACCGTTGCCTCGAGCTCCCTGGCAAGCGTCCGTAGGTGAAGGCCACGCCAGGCAGCGTCTTCGCGGGCGAGCAGAGCGTTGATCTCGAGAACGTGGATG
>JANMMQ010000359.1:0-23675 GCA_031373465.1 Ilumatobacteraceae bacterium
CTGAAGGGAGCACCGACGGGCCACACGCTCAACGTTCGCGAGGTCCGTGCCTCGGTGGGCGCTGGGTTCATCTACCCGATCTGCGGCGACATGACGACGATGCCCGGGCTCGGCTCCCACCCCGCCGCGTCGATCATCGACTTCGACGAAAACGGCGAGATCGTCGGGCTTTCGTGAGGGCGATCGCATGAGTGCTGTAGTGATGGACGGCGCCAAACTGCGCGACGACATCGTCGCCGCGATACGCGCCGAGATCGAGGCTGCCGGCAATCCCCCGGTTTGCCTCGCAACGGTGCTGGTCGGCGACGACAAGCCCAGCCAGATCTACGTTCGCAGCAAGCAGAAGAAGGCGGCCGAGGCGGGCATGCAATCTCGCCACGTCCCAGTCGACGGGAACGTCAGCCAGTCCGAGCTCGAGGACACCGTCGCCGCGTTGGCTGCGGACCCGGGCGTGCACGGGATCCTCTGCCAACTCCCATTGCCCGGCGACCTCGACGCCGAACCTCTGCTTGCCCTGATCCCCCCGGAGAAGGATGTCGACGGTCTCACCGAAGCGTCGATGGGCCGGCTCGTGCGCGGTCAGCCAGGTCACGTCGGTTGCACGCCTCTCGGCGTCATGCGCCTTCTGCAGCGATACGAGATCCCAACTTCCGGCAAGCGTGCCGTCGTGGTCGGACGATCGACCTTGGTCGGCCTGCCGATGGTCCTGCTGCTCGGCCGCAAAGGTGTCGATGCAACCGTCACGCTTGCCCATTCACGAACGAAGGACCTCGTCGAGGTGTGTCGAGAAGCAGACATCATCGTCGCGGCTGCGGGCCAGGCGCGCATGATCACCGCCGAACATGTGAAGGCCGGTGCCACCGTCATCGACGTAGGTGTTTCGCGCACCGAGACCGGCATCGTCGGCGACGTCGACTTCGATTCGGTCTCGCTGATCGCCGGAGCGATCACTCCGATGCCCGGTGGCACAGGCCCGATGACGATCGCCTGCCTGCTGCAGAACACCCTGGAGGCAGCACGCATGCAAGGGGCGTTCCCGGGCCTGATGGCACCGATCTGAAGTGTCAACAGTTCAGTCCGTCGAGCGCGCCTTCGCCGTACTGCGCTGCCTGTCGGGCGGGCCCGCCGGCGTCACTGATGTGGCCGATCGAATCAGCTTGCCGAAGAGCACCGTGTCGAGGATGTTGTCGACCCTCGAGGAGCTCGGAATGGTCGAGCAGATCGAGCCGGGTGGCAGCTACCGGGTGGGCGCCGGAATGTTCGAGATCGCGGCAGCGGTGCTGCCGGGGCGATCGCTGATCGCCGCCGTGCGGCCCCATTTGCACGTTCTGGTGAAAGCAACGGGCGAAGCGGCTGGCCTGTCGATCGCCGACGGCTTCGACGTGCTGTACCTCGACCAGGTCGACGCCGACAACCAGGTGCAGGTGCGCGACTGGACCGGTGAACGGCTTCGTGCTCACACGGTCTCGTCGGGCCAGGTGCTGTTGGCCTTCGGGGCGATCGATGCCGACCAGTACCTGGCGCAGCCGCTCGAACGATCGGCCAGTGGCACGCTGACCGACGCCGAAGCCATCCGCGCCCGATTTTCCGAGATCGCCGAGAAGGGATACGCCTGGGCGTTCGAGGAATTCCTCGACGGGCTCAACTCGGTCGCCGCACCGATTCGCGACGGCAAAGGCCGTGTCGTCGGCGCGATCCACGCCCACGGTCCCGCCTACCGCTTCCCGGGCAACACCGACGCCGACCAGGTTGGCGAGTTGGTCGCCTCCGCTGCCGAGCGTGTACAGCTGTGAGCGGGGGGGGGACAGCCGTGACCGTGTACGACTACGTGATCGTAGGCGGGGGCTCGGCAGGATCCGCATTGGCCAACCGCCTCAGCGCTGACCCAACCACCACCGTGCTCGTCCTCGAGGCGGGACGGCCGGACTACAAGTGGGACGTCTTCATCCACATGCCGGCCGCGCTGACCTTCCCCATCGGCAGCAAGTTCTATGACTGGAAGTACGAGAGCGAGCCCGAGCCGTTCATGAACGGCCGCAAGATCTACCACGCCCGCGGCAAGGTGCTCGGCGGGTCGAGCAGCATCAACGGGATGATCTTCCAACGGGGCAACCCGCTGGACTACGAGCGATGGGCAGCGGATCCGGGCATGAAAACGTGGGACTACGCGCACTGCTTGCCGTACTTCAAGAAGATGGAGAACTGCCTGGCTGCCGACGGCGCCGACCAGTTTCGTGGCCACAGCGGCCCGCTTGAGCTCGAGCGCGGGCCGGCCACGAACCCGTTGTTCGACGCGTTCTTCGAAGCGGTCCAGCAGGCCGGTTACCCGCTCACCGACGACGTCAACGGCTTCCAACAGGAGGGCTTCGCCAAGTTCGACCGCAACATCCGCCGCGGTCGCCGGCTCAGCGCGGCCGGCGCCTATCTGCATCCCGTGATGCATCGCAAGAACCTCACGGTCACGACGCGCGCCCTCGTCCACCGCGTCCTGTTCGATGGCACCCGCGCCAATGGAGTGGAGTACAGCACCCGTCGGGGCGGGAATCAGCAAGTGAGCGCAGGCGAGGTGATCCTGTGCGGCGGAGCGTTCAACTCGCCGCAATTGTTGCAGCTCAGTGGTGTCGGCGACGCGGGTGTACTGAGCGCACTCGGCTTACCGGTCGTTGATGACCTGCCCGCAGTCGGACAGCACATGCAGGACCACCTCGAGGTGTACGTGCAGTACTCCTGCAAGCAGCCGGTCTCGTTGCAGCCGCAACTGAAGCTGTGGCGACGGCCGTTCATCGGCGCCGAGTGGCTGTTCCTGCGCAAGGGCCCCGGTGCCTCGAACCATTTCGAAGGCGGTGGGTTCGCGCGCAGCAACGACGACGTTACCTATCCGAACCTGATGTTCCACTTCCTGCCGATCGCCGTGCGGTACGACGGTACGTCACCAGCCGGCGGTCACGGCTACCAGGTGCACATCGGTCCGATGTACTCGAACTTGCGCGGCTCGGTGCAGATCACCTCGACCGATCCGAAAGCGAAGCCGGCGCTGCGCTTCAACTACATCTCCACTCCCGAAGACCGTCGCGAGTGGGTCGAGGCCATCCGCATCGCCCGGCGGATCTTGAACCAACCGGCGATGGAGCCGTTCAACGGCGGCGAGGTGTCGCCGGGGCCCAGTGTCGAATCCGACGAGCAGATCCTCGACTGGGTGCGTACCGACGGCGAGACGGCTCTGCACCCCTCGTGCACATGCCGGATGGGCCAAGCCGACGACGACAGCGTGGTCGACCCGTTGACCATGAACGTTCACGGCGTCGAGGGATTGCGCGTCGTCGATGCCTCGGCGATGCGGTACGTCACCAACGGCAACATCTACGCGCCGGTGATGATGATGGCCGAGAAGGCTGCCGACATGATCCTCGGCAACACACCCCTCGCCCCCGAACCAGTGGATTTCTACCGCTCCGAGTGAACAGCGTTTGGCGTCAGCCGAGCCAGGCGTTGACGATGTCGGGGTTGGCGTCGACCCATGCCTTTGCAGCGGCATCGGGGGTCTGGCCGTCGCTGTCGACCATGGCTGCGATCTCGTTCTGCTGATCGGTGGTCAGTTGGAACTTCGACAGGAAGTCGAAGGCGGCCTTGTTCTTGGCCTCGAGCCCGGCATTGGCGGCCTTGTACAGCTCGTCGACGGGATAGTCGCAGGCGTACTTGCCATCGGCGGCTGCAGCTGATGCCAGGCAGACATCGGTCACTGAGGGCAGCTCGACCTGGGTCAGCTTGACCTTCGACTGCAGCCAGTGCGGCTGCCAGAACTGAAGCAGCAACGGCTTCTGATCGGTCTCTGCCTGCTGGATAGCGGTGATGAGGGCGGCCTCGGAACCGGCGACGGTGTACTTCAACGGCAGATTGAGGTTCTTGATGATCTGCTCGTCGTAGGTCACGTAGCTGGGGTCACCCATCAAGAACTGGCCCTGATCGCCCGACTCGGCTGTCGCGAACAACTTGGCAAGTGTGGTGTCCTTGAAGCCTTCCCACGTCTTCAGCTCGGGGTGTTGATCGATGACGAAGGACGGCACGTACCAGCCGATCTTGGCGGATGGTCCAAGCAGGCCGAGATCGACGACACTCTTCTTCTCTTCGATGTACGTCTTGTGATCGGCGGCGTGGCCTGACGGCCAGATCTCCAGATTGGCGTCGAGATCGCCGGCGTCGAGACCGACCCAAGCAGCGTTCTCGTCGAGCGCAACGAGCTCGGTCGGGGTGCCGAGCTTCGATTCCAACACGACCTTGGCAACGTTGGCATTGACCGCCGAACCCGTCCACGGGTTGACAGCAAGTTTGATCCCTGCGCCGCTTGCGGCAGCTGCAGGATTGGTGCCGGCAGGGGCGGGTGCGGTGGTGCCGCCGGTGGCGGCCTGGGTGCCGGCGGCGCCAGTGGCGTCGCTCGACTTGCTGTCGTCGCCACAAGCCACAGCGACGACTGCAAGGGCAACAGCAGTGGCCGCGAAGCGGACGGATGTACGAATCCTTGTGCTCATATTCTCCCCTTTGGCCCCGAGGATTCGAGGCGAGTTCACGATTTGCGATTCTCCGGCGCCGACCTGTTTCCCCATGCCTGGGTGAGTCGATCGAGGATCATCGCCAACAGAACAATACTCACCCCGGCCGCTACGCCATCACCCATCTTCAGGTTCGGTTTTGTGAATCCGCCGAGTGCTTCGAGACCGAGCGCGCCGCCGCCGATCAGACCGGCGATGATCACCGTGGCCAGCACCATCAGGATGACCTGATTGATCCCGAGCATGATCGCTTTGAATGCCAATGGGAGCTGCACCTTGAGCAATTCCTGGCGTGGTGTGGCCCCGAACGAGATCGCCGCCTCGCGTGGTGCGTAGGGCACTTCTTTGAGGCCGAGGCTCACCAAGCGGATGCCCGGCGGCAGAGCGTAGATCACTGCGGCGATCACACCTGGCGTGCGGCCGACGTTGAACAGGAAGACGACTGGCACCAGGTAGACGAATTGCGGCAGTACTTGTGCGGTGTCGAGGAAGGGTCGCAGAGCCGTTTCCAACCAGCGAGACCGGCCGCTCCAGATACCGATCGGAATGGCAAGGCTGACGCTGATCACCACGGCGACCAGTACTTGGCTGAGGGTGTCCATGGCCAGGTCCCAGTTGTTCATCGCGGCGATGCCGATGAGTGCGAGCGCACACAGGAGGGCAAGTCGCCAGCCCTTGCTGATCCAGCCTATGACGGCGAAGAAGACGACGACCAGCCACCACGCCGCGGATTGCAACACGCCGCGGATCGGGTTGAGGACATCGCGCACGAAGAACGTGTTGATCGAATCCGTGCCCCCGATCAACGGCACGCCGTGACGGGCGTGCTTGTTCAGCCAGTCGATGGCCGACTTGGCCCATGAACCGAGACCGACGCGCCACGAGGGGAAGTCCTGGACGCTGAGGACCTTGGCCCCCAGCGCCGCCACGACCACCACGCCGAGACCAGCGGCCCACATCCTGCGGCGGTCGACGATCCACACCGTGACCGGGCGACCGTGCCTGAGTGCTCGTTCGCCGGTGGTGATGCGATCGAGGGCGATTGCCGCGAACACGATCGAAAAGCCACCGGAGAACGCCAGCTTGGCGTCGAGTTTTTGTAGGCCTGCGAGGACCACGCCACCGACGTCGCCGGTGCCGATCTGTGATGCGATCACGACGATGCCGAACGCCATCATGATCACTTGGTTGAGGCCGAGCAGCACCGTTCGACGCGCCAACGGAAGCTGCACCTTGCCCAACAACTGCGGCCCGGTCGAACCGAACGATCGGCCGACCTCGGTCGATACGACAGGCACCTGGCGTAGGCCGAGGCTGGTGAGGCGGACCGCCGGAGGCACCGAGTAGATCAACGTCGCCACCACAGCTGCGGGAATGCCGATACCGAAGAACGCAACGCACGGGATGAGGTAGACGTATGCGGGCATCACCTGTGCAGTGTCGAGTATCGGGCGCAGACGGCGCTCGGCGCCGTCCGACAACCCCGACCAGATGCCCAGCGGCACGCCGATCAACATTGCCAACGCGACCGCCACGGTCATGATTGACAGCGTGATCATCGTCAGATCCCAATAGCCGCACAGTCCGACCGCAAAGATCGCGGCGGCGGCGAAGACCGCAGTGCGCAGGCCGGCACGCATGTATCCGATCGCAAAGACCAGCGCGATGACACCGGTCCAGTGCAGCACCCGGAGCAGCGACAACGCGCGCTTGACGCACCACGTGATGCCGGTGCCAATCGACTTGATTGCGTCGAGCACCAAGTTGCGCCCGGTGTTCTGGGTGATCCAGTGGTATGCGCCTTGCGCGTGACGCTGCACATGGAGGTCGAGCCACGTGGGCACGTCCTGCCCACGCGTGATCTTGTACATCACGATTGCCACGATTGCTGCGGCGCCTGCGCCGAGCCGGACCAACGTTCGGCGAGAGATCGCCGTCGTGGCCGGCGCCGGCAGGGCAGGTACTGCCTGGGTCACCCCTCGCCGCCTGCGATCATTGACAGAACGTGCACTCGGTCAACGCAGCCGACTTCCTTGCCGGCGGCATCGACCACCTGAACGGGACGTTCCGAGTGAGCGATGAGTTTGACGATGTCTCGGACCTTGGTGCCAAGCACCACTGATCCGCAGAACTGGTCGCCATTCACGTCGCGCATGACGTGTTCGACGGGTACGACGAACGTTCGCGGCACATCGCGCACGAAGTTCTCGACGTACTCGTCGGCAGGTTCGACCACAACGGCCTCCGGCGTACCGACCTGTACGAAACGACCATCACGCATGATGGCGATCCGATCTCCGAGGCGCAGTGCCTCGGAGAGATCGTGGGTGATGAACACCATCGTCTTGTTGACCTCGCGACGCAGGCGCACCACCTCGTCTTGCATGTCGCGACGGATCAGCGGATCGAGCGCCGAGAACGGTTCGTCGAACAACAAGATGTCGGGTTCGGTGGCCAGCGCCCGGGCCAGCCCGACGCGTTGTTGCTGGCCGCCACTCAACTGATGCGGACGGTAGCTGCCCATCTCCGACAACCCGACCAGTTCGAGGGTCTCGTTGGCCTTGCGACGACGGGCCACCTTGTCGACGCCACGTACTTCGAGACCGAACGCAACGTTGTCGGTCAGCGTCCGGTGAGGCAGCAGGCCGAAGTGTTGGAAGACCATGGAGACCTTGTTGCGGCGCACATCGAGCAGCGTGTCCTTGTCGGCCTTGGTCACATCGACGTCGCCAATTCGAACGGTTCCGACGGTTGGTTCGATCAGACGCGTCAGGCAACGAATCAACGTCGACTTGCCGCTGCCGGACAGTCCCATCACGACGAACACCTCACCCGGTGCCACGTCCATGTCGATGTCGCGCATCGCCACGACGTTGCCCGTCTCGGCTTCGAGCTGCTTTCGCGGCATGTCCGCCAACCCAGACCCGACAACGCGTTCCGGTTTCGGGCCGTACACCTTCCACAGGCCGCGCACGGAGATGGACGGGTTGGTTTGCCCCACGGCGCCGATGCTAGTCATACGCTGGCGATTCTCCCGACGGGGACGCGACACCGGAAGGCACGGCAAGTGACGGAGCAACCAACATCGGCTCAGGCCGTGGTCATCGGCGGCGGGATCGTCGGTTGTTCGACCGCGTATCACCTGGCAAAGTTGGGTTGGACCGACACCGTGCTGGTGGAGCGACACGAGCTCACGTGCGGATCCACCTTTCATGCCGCAGGTCTCGTCGGACAGTTGCGCACCAGCGCGAACATCACGCAGTTGCTCGGCTATTCGGTGGATCTCTACAAGCGGCTGGAGGAAGAGACCGGCCAGGCAACCGGATGGAAGATGAACGGCGGCCTTCGGCTGGCCTGCAACGACGAACGGTGGAACGAGGTCAAGCGGCAGGCGACCACCGCCAAGTCGTTCGGTCTCGAGATGCATCTGCTCTCGCCCAGCGAGGCACAGGCGTTGTGGCCACTGATGACCGTCGACGACGTGATCGGCGCGGCGTTCCTGCCGACCGACGGCCAGGCCAACCCGACCGACATCACCATGGCCCTGGCCCGAGGGGCACGCCAGGCCGGGGCGACGATCTGCGAAGACACCGAGGTCGTCTCGATCGAGGTCGAAGATGGAACCATCCGTGCGGTCGTCACGTCGCATGGTCGCATCGAATGCAGCGTCGTGGTGTGCTGCGCGGGCCAGTGGACTCGGTCGCTGGCTGCAACCGTCGGCGTCAACGTGCCACTGGTCTCGGTGCAGCACCAGTACCTCATCACGACGCCATTCGACCCGCCGGTGCCGCGCGACATGCCGACGTTGCGCGACCCCGATCGGCTGACGTACTACAAGGAAGAGGTCGGCGGTCTCGTGATGGGCGGATACGAACCGAACCCGATCCCATGGGCCAACGACGGCATTCCCAAGGACTTCAACTTCAAGCTGCTCGACAGCGACTTCGATCACTTCGCACCGACCATGGAACTGGCGACAGGACGTGTGCCGGCGCTGCAGACCGTCGGTATCAACGAGCTGATCAACGGCCCGGAGAGCTTCACTCCCGACGGCAACTTCATACTCGGCGAGGCACCCGAGCTCAGGAACTTCTTCGTCGGCGCCGGTTTCAACGCGTTCGGCATCGCTGCCGGCGGTGGCGCGGGCATGGCTCTGGCTGAGTGGGTGCACCGTGGCATCGCCCCGTACGACCTGTGGGTTGTCGACATCCGGCGCTTCGGTCGACCCCATCAGGACACGGACTGGGTGCGCATGCGAACACTCGAGGCCTACGGCAAGCACTACACGATGGCTTGGCCGTACGAAGAACACGACAGCGGCCGGCCATGCCGCACATCACCGCTGTACTCACGCCTGCTCGACGCCGGTGCGAGCTTCGGCGAGAAGCTCGGTTGGGAGCGACCGAACTGGTTCGCCGCGACGGAGCGCGGCGAGAGCCCTCACGACGTGTACAGCTACGAGCGACAGAACTGGTTCGACGCTGTCGGACGCGAGCATCGGGCCGCTCGCGAAGCAGCGGTGCTGATCGATCAGACGTCGTTCGCCAAGTTCGCGTTGAAGGGACCCGACGCCTTGCCGGCCTTGAACTGGATCTGCTCGAACAACGTCGACAAGCCGGTCGGCTCGCTCACGTACACGCAGATGCTCGACGACTCGGGTGGCATCCAATGCGACCTGACGGTGTGTCGCGTGGCCAATGACGAGTTCTACATCGTGACAGGGACCGGCTTTGCCACCCACGACTTCGACTGGATCCAGCGGTCGATCCCAGAGGGTATGAACGCGCAACTCTTCGACATCACCTCGGCTAACACCGTGCTGTCGCTCATGGGGCCGCAGTCGCGCGACATCCTTCGAACAGTCACCAGCGCCGATGTCACCGCCGAGTCGTTCGCCTTCGGAACTCAGCGCATAATCGGGATAGCCGGATGCCTTGTGCGGGCGCTACGGGTCACGTATGTCGGCGAGCTCGGCTGGGAGCTGCACCTTCCCGTCGAATACGCCACGACCGTCTACGACGCGCTGATGAGTTCCGGTGCCGCGCACGGGTTGACCAATGCCGGCTACCGGGCCATCGAGAGCTGCCGCCTGGAGAAGGGTTACCGGGCGTGGGGCAGCGACATCGGTCCCGATCATTCACCGATCGAAGCCGGGCTCGGCTGGGCGGTGAAGCTGCGCAGTGAGATCGCGTTCCGCGGACGCGACGCCGTCGCGATGCAACGGCGAGATGGCATTCGAAAGATGCTTGCCGGCTTCACGTGTGATCCCGCTGTTGTTCTGCTCGGCAGAGAGACCATCTATCGCGACGGCCAACGCGTCGGCTGGCTCACCAGCGGCGGTTACGGCTACACGATCAGCCGCTCGATCGGCTACGGCTACGTGCGCAACCCGGAAGGCGTCACCGCCGACTACGTGACCGGCGGCAGCTACGAACTCGAGGTCGCCGGCGACCGGGTCCCCGCGGTGGTCTCGTTGCAGCCGTTCTACGACCCATCCAACGCGAGGGTGAAGTCATGAGCATGCCGTCTCAGGCGCGAATCGTGATCATCGGCGGGGGCATCATCGGCTGCAGCATCGCCTACCACCTGACCGCGATGGGCGAGACCGATGTCGTGCTGCTCGAGCAGCATCAACTGACCGATGGGGCAACGTGGCATGCGGCCGGTCTGGTGGGTCAACTGCGCTCGTCGCGCAACACCACCCGCATGCTCGAGCACTCTGTCGAACTGTACGGACGGCTCGAACAGGAGACCGGCCAAGCGGTCGACTGGCACCAGGTCGGCAGCCTGCGCCTTGCGTGCTCGCCGGAGCGGGTCATGGAATTGAAGCGACTGACCACGATGGCCAAGAGCTTCGGGCTGCCGATGGAGATCGTCAGCCCTGAGCGCGCGCAGGAGCTGTTCCCGTTGATGACGACCGACGGTGTGCTCGCAGCAGCGTTCCTGCCGACCGACGGGTACATCGACCCGGCCAGCGTGACCCAGGCGATCGCCAAAGGTGCACGCATGCAGGGCGCGCGCATCTTCGAGCACACGAAGGTCACTTCGATAACGGTCGAGGATCGAAGGGCGTCGACCGTGCACATCGTCGATGCCGACGGCGCGAATGGCCAGATCGCCTGCGAGATGGTCGTCAATGCGGCAGGGATGTGGGGCATGGAGATCGGCAGGATGGCAGGCGTCCGCATCCCCGCCGTAGCGGTCGAGCACCAATACCTGTTGACCGGTCCCATTCCCGATTTCACACCAGCGGAACTGCGTGTGATGCCGACGATGCGCGATCCCGATCTGCTCGTGTACTACAAGCCCGATGGTCCGGGGCTGCTCGTCGGCGGGTACGAGCCCGACACTTTGCCCTTCGGCCACGACGGCATCCCGAAGCCGTGCCAACGGCAGCTGTTGGAGCCGAACTTCGACCGCTTCGAACAACTGGCGACAATGGCTGCGCGCCGCACGCCTGTCATCGAGCGGGCCGGAATCCGCACGATGATCAATGGGCCGATCCCATATTCAGCTGATGCCGATTTCGTGATGGGCAAGGTTCCCGAACTCGACAACTACTACGTCGCGACCGGCTTTCTGTACGGCATCGCTGCAGGCGGTGGCGCAGGCAAGATGATGGCCGAGTGGATCCTCGAAGGCCGGCCGTCGCTGGACCTGTGGCCGCTCGATGTTCGTCGGTTCGCGTTCCATCACACCACGCACCATTTCATGGGCTCGCGAATGGTCGAGCTCTACGCGCACCACTACAAGCTCGCCGCGCCGGGCACCGAACACATCACGTCCCGGGGTGTGAAGCGCAGCCCGCTGCACGACACGCTGGCCGCGCATGGCGCGGTGTTCGGATCGCGTGGCGGCTGGGAGCGGCCGAACTGGTTCGCCCCGCCGGGCGTCGACGCTGTGGATCAACCCTCGTTCTCAGAGCCGAACTGGTTTCGTCACGTGGCCGAGGAGCATCGCTCTGTGCGCCAGCGGGTCGCCCTCATCGATCAGACGTCGTTCGCCAAGTTCGAGATCACCGGCCCCGGTGCGCTCGATGCGGTGCAATGGCTGTCGGTCGCCGACATGGACAAGCCGGTCGGCACCATCACGTACACGCAGTTGTGCAACCAGCGCGGCGGCATCGAGTGCGATCTGACCATGACCCGCCTCGGCGAACAGCACTGGTACGTCGTCACGGGCTCGGCGTTCGGCGCCCACGACATGGGTTGGATCCGCTCGAACTCACCTCAGGACGGCAGTGTTCAAGTTCGAGATCTGACTGCAGCAGGTGCCGTGATCAACCTGTGCGGCCCGTTGGCCCGCGAGGTGTTGCAGGCCGTCAGCGAGGACGATGTCTCCGATGAGGCTCTGCGGTATGCGACCGCCCGCGACATCACCATCGGTGC
Source organism: Ilumatobacteraceae bacterium (assembly GCA_031373465.1). Taxonomy (GTDB): domain Bacteria; phylum Actinomycetota; class Acidimicrobiia; order Acidimicrobiales; family Ilumatobacteraceae; genus JAENVT01. The sequence continues at coordinate 11,936 of JANMMQ010000359.1, forward strand.
CGCACCGGTCCTGGCGATGCGTGTCGGTTACGTCGGCGAGTTGGGGTGGGAGCTGCACGTGCCGACCTCATATGCGGCGCACGTTTATGAGCTGCTGAGCGAAGCGGGCCGCCCCCACGGGATCGCAAACGTCGGCTACCGGGCCATCGACACGCTGCGCATGGAGAAGGGCTACTTCTACTGGTCGACCGACATCACGCCCGACACGACGCCATGGGAAGCCGGGCTCAGCTGGCGGGTCAACATGCGCAGTGGCGACTTCTGCGGACGCGATGCGCTGGCCGCCCAACGCGAGGCCGGCGTCGCGCGCAAGCTGTGCACGTTCACCCTCGAGGAGGTGGCCTACCCGGTCAGCGGTGAGGCAATCATCGCCGACGGAACAGTGGTGGGCTTCACGACAAGTGCCAACTTCGGCCACACGATCGGCAAGCCGATCGCCTACGGCTACCTACCCACGGAGCTCGCCGATCGCACCGACTTCGTCATCGAGGTCTACGGCGAGCCGATCCCGGCGACACGCCACGACGGCGCGCTCTACGACCCGACGAGCTCGAGGTTGAAGTCGTGACAGCGGTCGAAGCGGCGACGCGGAGACGTGGCACGATGCAGCGATGAGCGAACTCGCGACGGCGATAGCCAGGGTCCCGGTGCTCGCAGCCGCGACGGGGCTCACGACAACTCGCCTTGCGGGCCTGACCAATGTCAACCACCTCGTCTCGTTCGGCGGCGATCGCTATGTGCTGCGAGTTCCCGGTGACGGCACCAGCGAGTACATCAACCGTGCTGACGAGGAAGTAGCGGCACGATCGGCCGCTGCTGCCGGCGTCAACGCCGACGTCGTCTTCTTCGATGCTGCCGATGGGCTGATGGTGACGCGATTCCTCGACGGCGCGGCAACGATGACCGCTGAACGGTTCCGGGATCTCGATGCGGTCGCCCGAGCCGGGAAGGCCTTCCTTCGGCTGCACACGACAGCCAGCCGCTTCGCGACGGACTTCACGTTGTTCCCGATGATCGACGGCTACAAGTCGTTGCTGGCAACGAAAGGCGCCGCCCTTCCCGATGGATACGACGACGTCCAGCGACATGCCGGTGTCGTACGTTCGGCGCTCGAAGCGGCTCCGGTTCAGCTCGCACCGTCTCACTGCGATCCCCTGTGCGAGAACTTCCTCGACAACGGCGAGCAAATGTTCATCATCGACTACGAGTACGCGGGCAACAACGACCCGATGTGGGACCTCGGTGATCTCTCGGTCGAGGGCGCCTTCTCAGCGGAGCAGGATGACGCGTTGCTCCGCGCGTACTTCGGGGATGAACCTCCGCCCGATCAGCGCGGGCGGATGACTGCGTACAAGGCGCTCTGCGATCTCCTGTGGACGCTGTGGGGTGTGATCCAGCACGTCAACGCAAACCCGGCTGAGGACTTCTGGGCGTACGCCGTCGGTCGGTTCGAACGCTGCAAAGCTTTGATGTCGAGTGCGGGGTTCGACGCCCAGATAGCCGCGATCTCGAGCTGACTCGGTCCATCAACATTCATCGGCGGTACTTGCGTCGGTAGCGGCGGCCCATCGCGACAACCGTTGCAGGCACGAAGAACGCTCTGGCCGGCAACGACACCTCGCCCCACGGCCGCTTCGCCAGCGGGGCGCGCCACGCCCGCATGCGGTAGACGAAGAAGACCGCCAACAAGCTGTGCAGGCCGATCGCCGCCCAGAAGAACCCCTTCGGCCCGAGGAAGATCATCATCCCCGCGGCGACGAATGGACCGACGACCGCACCCAGGCCGTACAACGTGACCAGCTGCGACGCCGCTGCATTGACGTGTTCCGGTTCGATCCAGTCGTTCGTGTAGGCAGCGGCGATGGAATACAGCGGGTAACTGCAACCGCCGAGCACGGTGATCAACAACAGTGCCATCGGACTGGTCGAAGGACCGAGCAACAACAGCACGGCCGCGCCGATGGCGCCGAGCGACGCAGCGAAGCCGACCGCGCGACGGTCGATGTCGTCCGAAGCTGCAGCAACCGGCCAGTGCAACAACATCCCGCCGATGTTCGGCGCCGCGACGAACAGACCGATGCGGCCGGCGGACAAGCCGACGCGGGTCGCGTAGATCGCAGCCATGCCCGTGAGCGCGCCGTGCGCCATCCCGACCAGCAGACACGAGAACACACCGGTCGGGACCGTCTTGGCGAGGTCGCGCAGCGAGACATGCTCGCGCTCGATGACGGCCGGTGCTTGCGCGTCCTCGGACAATGCGACCGGTGCGACCGCCAGGGATGTGATGATGCTGGCAATAGCGAAGCCCGTGACGAGCCGGGCGTCCATCGCGAACAGCAACATCTGCCCGAGCCCGAAAGCCCCGGACGTGACCACCGCGTAGATCGCCAGCAGCCGACCGCGGTTCTCGTTCGTCGCCAGGTTGTTGAGCCACGATTCTGCAACCACGTATTGGCCGGCCAGGCACAGGCCGGTGATGAACCGCAGCCACGCCCACGCAGGCGCAGACTCGGTGAGGCCCACTGCCAGCATCGCGGCCGAGAGCAACGATGCCAGCGCCGCGTAGACGCGGATGTGGCCTACGCGACCCAGTGCCGACAGAGCGACGCGGGATCCGACGAGGAAGCCCCCGTAGTACGACGCGCTGATCAGGCTGCTGACGACCGTGGGGAGCTTGATCAGCTCCGAGCGAACGCCGAGGAGCGTGCCGAACAGGCCGGCGGCGAGCAGTAGGAACGCCAAGCCGACGAAGAGGCCCCACGTCTTCAGGGCGAGGTCCCTGGTGAGGGACGGGCCATCATCGATGCGTTCCATCGAAGGCCTAGCCTGCCATGCCGACTGACACCCGGAGATACCGAAAGGCGTCTCGCAACCTGGTGTACTGTCGCCCGATGAGTTCCGCGTCGGCAACGAAGCTGACGGTGATCGGCGCCGGCAAGATCGGTCAAGCGATCGTGCAGTTGCTGTCGATAGCGCCCGAGTTCGAGGTCACGGTTGTCGACCGCGAGGAAGCCGCGCTGGCACCACTGCGCGTCAAAGGGGTCCCGGCATTCGAGGTCGATATCACTGATCCGCTGGCGCTCGCGGCTTACATCGAAGGCCAGGACATGGTGATGAGCGCCGCGCCATTTCACGCGACCTCGATCATCGCCACCGCGGCGCGCAACGCGGGCGCTCACTACTTCGACCTCACTGAGGACGTCGAGTCGACCCGCGTCGTCAAGAGCCTCGCCGTCGACGCGACATCCGCGTTGGTTCCGCAATGCGGCCTGGCTCCGGGTTTCGTGTCGATCGCTGCGGCCGAACTGGCCAGATCGTTCGAGGACATTCGCTCGATCTCGATGCGCGTCGGAGCGTTGCCGCAATTCCCTACCAACGCCTTCAAGTACAACCTCACCTGGTCGACCGACGGCTTGATCAACGAGTACTGCAATCCGTGCGAGGCCATCGTCGACGGCAAGATGCTGGAGGTGCTGCCGCTCGAGGAGGTCGAAGCGTTCTCGCTCGACGGCGTCGACTACGAAGCGTTCAACACGTCAGGTGGGCTCGGCACGCTGTGTGAAACGTTGCTGGGTGAAGTCGAGACGCTCAACTACAAGACCGTTCGGTATCCCGGCCACCGCGACGCGATCAAGATGTTGATCACAGACCTGCGATTGTCTCGCCGGCGCGATCTGTTGAAAGAACTGCTCGAGGCGGCAATCCCAATCACGTATCAAGACGTCGTCTTGATCTTCGTGACTGCGTCGGGAACACGCAACGGACTGCTGATGCAAGAGACGTTCGCGCGCAAGGTCTACGCGTCGGAGGTCAACGGAGCGCGTCTGTCCGCCATCCAGCTGACCACCGCTGCAGGGATCTGCACGATGGCCGACCTCATGCGCGAGGGCAAACTTCCCCAACGCGGCTTCGTTCGCCAGGAGCAGTGCGCACTATCGGATTTCCTCGCCAACCGCTTCGGGAGTCTCTACTTGCGCGGCAAGGAAGTCACGGCCTAGAGGCGCGACGGCGGCGCACCTCGGCGGTGATCGCCGGAACGACCTGATGCAGGTCGCCGATCACCGCGTAATCGGCCTTGGTCACCATGTTGGCCTCAGGATCCGTGTTGATCGCGAGGATCTTCTTCGACGCCATGGCACCGACCCAGTGCTGAATGGCGCCGGATATCCCACATGCGATGTAGAGGTCGGGAGCGATGCGAGTACCTGTCTGGCCGACCTGGTCGGTGTGGTTCCGCCACCCGAGGTTCGTGACCGCCCGGCTGCAACCGACCACGCCCGCCAGCGCCGTGGCGAGCTCTTGGAGAGGAGCGAAGCCTTCGGCGGAGCCCACCCCGCGACCGCCACTGACGACCACCGGCGCCGTCGCCAACGTGACACCCGCAGCGCGCTCGACGCGATCGCGGACAACGGTGCGACCGAGGGTCGGATCGAGTTGGACCGAGAGCTGTGTTGCCGTTGCCGAGTTCGGCGATTCGTCGGCGGCAAAGGCGTGGTGAGCGATGGTGACAAGGTGAGTCGGGGCCTCGAGGGTGCAGCGTTCCAGCAGCGAGCCGCCCCAGCGCACACGCACCAGTCCGCCGTCACCGAACTCCACCACATTGGCGACCATCGGCAGATCGAGAATCGCCGCGGCGTGTGCCATCACTTCGTTGCCTCGGTCGGTGCCGGTCGTCAACACCATCGTGGGGTTCAGAGCGGTCACAGCTTGCGCAACGACCTCGCCCCACAACTCCGGTCCATAGTCGCCGAGCAGGTCGTCGTGCACCTGATGGACCGCCGTCGCGCCGAACGCGCCGATCTGTTCCACCAGACCGTCAGCAGCCTCACCGATGGTCAGGGCGTGCGTCTCGCCGAGCTTTCGAGCAGCGGCAAGCGCCTCCCACGAGGCAGGTGACATCGTGCCGCGGTCATGCTCGACGACGACCAGGATCATTTGAGGACCCCGATCTCTTCGAGCATGTCGACCACGGCTGCGGCCGCCTCGGGGCCGGTTCCGAGGATCACGGTTGCGCTGACCTGCTCCGCGGCGGGCATCAGCGTGACCATCTTCTGACCACCCGGCTCGGCGTCCGGTAGAACCTGCGCAACAGCGACCTTCTTCGAGGCCAATCGGCCCTTCAGCGTCGGATAGCGCGGAAGGTTGATGCCTTCCTTGACGCCGAGCACCGCCGGCAGCGGGACCTCGTAGACCTCGACACCGACATCCGCCTCGCGTCGGGCGACGAGGACGTCTCCTTGCACTTCGATCCCCTTGATGCCATTGACGATCGGCCGCGCCAGCGCGTGGGCGACGCGGACACCGACCTGGAAGCCGCCGGAATCTGCGGACTCGTTGCCGAACAAGATCAGGTCGAAGGCGCCGTCGGCAGCCTCGAGTTCGGTGATCGCTGCAGCTATGGCGGCTGCCGTGCGCTGGGGGTCCCAATCAGGCCCGGTGATCGGTAGCAGCACCGCGTTGGCGACACCGAGGCTTGCAGCGTAACGAAGTTGCTCGTCGGCCTCGGCAGGGCCGAGCGTCAGTACCGTGGCCTCGCCGCCGTGCTTCTCGACCAACTGCACCGCTTCCTCGACAGCGCACTCCTCGTGGGGGCTCATCGTGAAGCCGAGGAAGGCGGTGTCGACGGCTTGGCCGTCGGCGGCGATGTTGATGCGCGCCCCCGGTGCCGGAACCCGCTTCACGCAGACCAAGATCCTCATGACTTCATGCGTTTGTCGTCGGGGTCGAAGAGCGGTGTCGCGCTGGCGCGTTCCACCGTCACCGGATACAGCTCGTTCATGTACATCACCTGCAGCTTGGTGCCTTCGACGGCATGCTGCGGCGGGAGGTAGGCGAGCAACAGGTATTTGCCGACCGATGGTCCGGCACCGGCGGTTGTTACTCGTGACACGCGTCCCTTTGAGTCGAGGATCCTCTCGCCGTCCAACGTCAGAATCGGCTCGTTGCCCCCCGTCGGGAAGCGGTCGTAACCCTCCGCACATTGCTGCGAATCCATCGACAGTGTGCACATGATCGCTGCCGGCCCAACTTCACGCGCCTGCAAGTATTCGGCCTTGCCCATGAAGTCGGCAGCCTTCACCTTTGGTCGGGCCAACCCGGCCTCGACCGGGTTGTACTCGCTCTCGAGCTCGGCACCCATCAGTCGGTACCCCTTCTCGATGCGGCCCGTGACCGCGTACACACCGATGCCGACCGGGATGATGTCAAACTCCTTGCCTGCCTCGGCAACCGTGTCCCACAGTCTCAGGCCGTGTTCCATGTTGGTGTAGATCTCCCAGCCGTTCTCACCGACGTACGAGATACGGAACATGGTGCACGGCACGCCATCGATCAGCACCTCGCGCACAGCGCCATACGGGAAGCCGGCTTGCGACACGTCGTACGGCTTCGACTGGTCAGTGACGATCTTGGCCATCGCCTTCTCCGCGTTGGGGCCCCACACGCCGAGTGTGCAGATCCCCTGCGACCGATCGGTGAACGTGACCGAGCCGTCGGTCGGCATGTACCTGCGGAACCAGTAGTTGTCGCGACCACCGTCGAAGGCACCGGTGATGATTCGGAAGTGTTCCGCGCCAAGACGCTGAATGGTGAGGTCGCCACGGAAACCACCGTGCGGGGTGAGCAACGGCGTGTACACGCTGCGGCCGACGACGACGTCGACATTGTTGACGCACATGTACTGCAGGTACGCGCACGCACCCGGGCCGGCGATGTCGAACTCGTTGAACGCGGTCAGGTCGACCATGCCGACGCTCTCGCGCATCTGCAGGTGCTCGGCGTTGGTGATTGGGCTCCACCAGCGTGCGTCCCACTCGTGCTGGCGCGGCTTGAACGCCTCGGGAAACTTCTCCTCCAACTTGGCGTTGCTTTCGAACCACTGCGGCCGTTCCCAGCCGCGAGCGTCGAAGAACACAGCGCCGAGCGCCTCTTCACGGGCGTAGAACGGGCTGCGCCGCATGCCGCGTTGGCTGGCCCATTGCTCGCGGGGATGGACGATCCCATAGGTCTTGTTGAAGTGCTCGGCGCAGCGGGCGAGGATGTGATGCTCGGTCTTCTCGTGCGGGTAGAAGCGGCTGATATCGGTGCTGTGCGGGTCGCAGAGGTGCGGATAGCCGTAGGTCATCCACTCGGCGACGATCTGGGCGATGCCGGGCCCTTCCTTGATCCACACTGCCGCGGCGCTCCAGAGGTTGCGCACTTCGGTGGTCTCGCCGAGCACCGGGTTGGCATCGGGTGTGAGGCTCAGCAGACCGTTGATCGCGTACCTGATCTCGGCTTCGCCGAGCATGTCCATGAGGTCGATTGCTTCTTCGAACTGCTGGTCGAAGTCGTCTGCGGTGAACGGCAGCTCCGTCGGTGACAGCGCCGATTCCTCGTTGGAGGGGATGTCGTCGGGATGCATGAAGATCGGGCGGTGTGCGTATGAGCCGACCTCCATCGATCCCGCGGTCTGGCGTTCGTAGCAGAAGGTGTCCATGTCGCGAACGATCGGGTAGGCGACCTCTTTGCCGCTCTGCTGAAGGATGTCGATCGGTCCGACGTCGGCCATCTGGTGAACTGCCGGGGTCAACGGGATGTTGGCGCCGGCCATCTTGGCGATGCGCGGGCTCCACACCCCGCACGCGATCGCGACGTACTCGGCCTCGATACGACCCTTGTTCGTCACAACTGCTTTCACCGTCGGGCCACCAGGGCCGTCTTCGGTCTCGATGTCGAGCACCTCGGTGTTGGCGAACACCTGCAGGGCGCCCTTGTCGATTGCCTCGTTGCGCATCTGCGTACCCGTCTCCAGGGAGTCGACGCACGAGACGCTCGGTGAGTAAAAGCCGCCGAGCAGGATCTCTTCGTTGATGAACGGTACGAGCTCTTTGATCTCCTCCGGCGTGACCAGCCGTCCCTCGATGCCCCACGCCTTCGCCGAGGTCATGCGGCGCTTGAACTCTTCGAGACGGTCGGGTTTACGAGCGACCTCGATGCCGCCGGAGGTGTTGTTGAGCCCGTGGTCGATGTACTGACGCTGGCTCTCGAGGGTGAGGAACGCCATCTCCTTGTTGTGATCCGTCGGGAAGATGAAGTTCGACGCGTGACCGGTGGATCCGCCGGGATTGGGCAGAGGGCCCTTGTCGATCTGGACCATGTCGGTCCAGCCGAGCCGGCTGAGATGGCCGACCAGACAGTTTCCGACGATTCCGGCACCGATGATCACGCATTTGGCCGTGCTCGGCACCGAGACGCCCGCTGCCGCCTGTCCAGTCGTCTCACTCATCGCTATCCCCTAATCCTTGTAATCTCACCGGCTGGTGATATATCTTTTCGATATCACCAACGTATCACTCAGCGAGCAAGCGTTTCAAGCGATCCGGCGAATGATCGTCACGCTCGAGCTCGCCCCCGGCGCAGTCGTCCGCGACGACCTCTTGCAGGAGCAACTCGGGCTCGGTCGGACCCCGATCCGCGAAGCGCTCCAGCGCCTCGTGCGCGACCAGTTCGTCACGATCATCCCCCGCCGTGGCATGTACGTGTCGAGCATCGATGTCTCGGAGCTCTCGACGCTCTACGAGACGCGGGCCATCCTCGAACCGTATGTCATGCGGCTCGCCTGCGCCCGGGGTCGTTCGGCGGACTGGAAGGCGATGGCTTCGGCCCTTGCCAGAGCCACCGCGCAGAGCTCGCCGACACAGTTGTTGGAGATCGATCGTGAGTGCCGCGAGATCGTTTGGGCAGCCGCCGACAATCGCTTTCTCACCGACACGCTCGACATGTTGTACGCCCAGAGTGACCGCTTGTGGCATCTCTACCTGTCTGATGTCGCCGCTCCCGAGCAAGTGATCGACGAACATCGGGCGATCCACGCCGCGCTCGTCGACGGCAACGGTGAACGCGCTGCCGCGCTGATCGAATCGCACATGCGCGCCTTCAACGACAAGATCGGCGATGCCGTGCGTCGCCGGCTCGAATCCCCACTCGCCGGCTTCTGACGCCGGCGCCGGCGGACCCACTGTGAGTCCACCGTCGCGTCCAGCGCGACATCCGACTCACACCGGATCTCACACTGGCTCGCTGTCAGTCAGATCACGGCTCCGGAGCAACATCGGACTCACACCTAAGCTTGCTGCGATGACACTGCGCGAGATTCCCGAGCCGGTCGGAATCAGACAGGCGAGGACGTTGCCGGCCAGCGCGTACGCATCGGTCGAGATCCACGAGAACGAGCACCACGCGATCTTCGGGCGTGACTGGGTGTGCGCAGGCGTCACTGACGAGATGCCTGCGGCGGGCTCATGGACCGCTCGAGTCACCGGTGGGTTGCCGGTGCTGTTCGTGCGCGACAAGTCGGGCGAGTTGCGTGCCTTCCTCAACGTCTGCCGTCACCGAGCCTCTCCCCTGTGCGAGGACGGCGAGACCCACTGCGGCTCGTTGATCCGCTGTCCCTACCATTCGTGGCTGTATCACCTCGATGGTTCCCTCGCACGTGCCTCTGGTGTCGGCGACCCGGAGGGCTTCGACGTTGCCGGCTACTCACTGAAGCCCGTGCAGCTTGCGGTTTGGCGCCGCACCGTGTTCGTGTGCTTCGACGAGTCCGCCGAGCCATTCGACGTCGGTGATCTCGGAGCCTCAATCGACGCCTATCCCCTCGAGTCGATGGAGCCGGTGCTGTCAGAGACGAACGACCGCCCGTTCAACTGGAAGGTTCTCCTGGAGAACTACAGCGAGAACTACCACACGCCCTTCGTCCACCCGGAGATCGATACGAGCTCCAACGAGGACTACCCGATGATCTCCGACGGCGTCGTGCTGTACGCGTGGGACCGACCGTTGCGACCGAGTGGAACGCGAGTCGACGAGATCCGCGCCACGCTCCTGCCCGGCGAGCCTGGGTGGGAGGAGCTTGCTTCGGTACCGATGGACGGGCCGTACGGCATCGGTGGCTACCTCACGATCTGGCCGAACCTGATGATGAACGTGTTCCCCTGTGCCTGCCTGGCGATGTGGATGGAGCCCCTCGACGCCACGACGACTCGGGTGGAGCGGAGGCTGTTCGTGCGAAGCGACCTCGATGACCCGACGCGCAAGTCGATCATCGCCGCCCACCAACGGGTGCACGATCAGGACGTCGACATCTGCACGCGCGTGCAGCGATCGCACAACGCCGGCATCGACGCCGACGGCGTTGTGGCCACGGTCGAAGAGCGCGGCGTGTACTTCGTCCATGAACTGCTGCGGAAACGCTTGAGAGTATGATCGCCCAAACGGCGCCGCAGCATCCACTGACGGAGCCAATCGCTCGACTCGCCGGTCAACTGCTCGGTAGTGCCCGATCGTCGTCGCCCATTGATGCACTAGTCGTCGCCGAGGCGCTCCACTGCAGCCCCGCCATCGTTGTGACGTCTGACCCCAATGATATTCGCCAGCTGCTCGGCGATCATCCCGGAGTGACGATCGAAGCGATCTGAATCGAACTTTGCCGAGTCAACCTGCGCGACGCGCACCGCGGCGGGCCATCTGCTTCTTGTGCTCGATGAAATCGACAAGCACGTAGTCGCCGAGTGTCTCGGGCGTGGTGAAGAACGCCCTGCCCCGGTTGATCGAGGTCAGCTTCTCGATGAACGACTTGAGGTAGCTGTTGGCATCGAGCATGAACGTGTTGATGCGGATGTTGTCCTTCGTGCAGCGCACGACCTCGCGCAACGTGGCCTCGATCGTCTCGGGCACCGGCGGGTAGTTGAAGAACACGTCGCCGCGCGAAGTGATGTGCGCAGTCGGTTCGCCGTCGGTGATCATGATTATCTGCTTGGTGCCGGTCTGCTTGGCCAGCAGGTGCCGAGCCAGCAGGAACCCGTGTTGCATGTTGGTGCCGTAGACGAAGTCCCAGGAGACCTCGGGAAGCTGCGCCGCAGTGAGCACCCGTGCCGTCTCGCTGAACCCGACGATGCCCATGTAGTCGCGCGGGAACTGCGAGGTGATCAGGGAGTGCAGCGCCATGGCCACCTTCTTGGCGGGCAAGAAGTTGTCGCGCATCGGCATCGACAGCGACAGGTCGAGCATCAACACGGTCGACGACCTGGTCAAGTGCTCGGTGCGCTCGATCTCGAAATCGTCCGGCGAGAGGTGAACCGGCGTTCCGGTCCCGTTGCGCCTCAACGCATTGCGAATGGTCTTGTGCAGATCGAGGTTGAACGGATCCCCGTACTCGTACTGCTTCGTCTCGTACGTGCGCTCGTGACCTTGACCGAGACGATCCATCTGGTGCTGGCCGACTTTGTCCTTGGCCAACTTGTCGAACAAGTCGCGTAGGGCGTTGGAGCCGATCTTGCGCAAGCCCTTCGGGGTGAGCTCCAGTCGCCCTTCCTTCTGCTCGATCAATCCGGCTTCTTGCAGCATCTTGGTCAGCTCGGCGAGGCGTTGCAGCGACCGGGCGGCATCGTCGCCCATCAGGTCGCGCACACGGTCCATGTCGGCCTCGGCCAGCGCGCCGGGGCTGGTTGCGTTGCGGAGCAGGTTCTCCAACTGGTCGAGGTCGCCGAGCTCCTGCATCGTCTGCATCGCTTGGCCCATGCCCATGGGGTCGCTGCCCTCGAACTGGTAACCCTGGCCCCACCCCATCTGCGGGAACATCGACTGCAGGTTCTGCCCGAGCTGGCTCATCTGCCAGCGCAGGTCCATGTCTTCGAGCAGTTGATCGCTGAGCTGCTGGAGCTGCGCACGCTGCTCCGGCGTCATCGAGTTCATCATCGCCTGC
>JANMMQ010000125.1:0-13204 GCA_031373465.1 Ilumatobacteraceae bacterium
CGTGGCCGACAGCGCCTCGCTGGCGTTTCATGTGGTCAAGTCCCTCGGGCTCTCGCAGCCCACCGGTCAGACACCTGCCGAGACAATCGCCACATCCATCGGTAGCTCATCGACCCTCATCGTGTTCGACAACTGCGAACATCTGAATGGTGCCGTGCCGGGCCTGGCCGCCGAATTGCTCGGTGCGTGCCCAAACCTTCGCGTTCTCGCCACAAGCCGCGCCGCTCTCGGCCTCGCCGGCGAACGTGTCTACGCCATCGAGGCGTTACCAACCGGTACCCACGAGTCGCCGGCCGAGCAGATGTTCATCGACAGAGCACAGGCCGCGAATGCCAGCATCGAATTCAGTGGCGAGCGTGAGGCCGTTGTGTCGAGGATCTGTCGACGGTTGGACGGCATCCCACTGGCGATCGAACTGGCCGCGGCGCGCGTGCGATCGATGCCGCCCGAAGAGATCGAGCGGCACCTCGACGAGCGATTCCGGTTGCTGCGCAGCACCAAGGGGTTCGACGAACGCCACCGAGTGCTGTACGACACCATCGAATGGTCGTACCAGCACCTCGATCTCGCATTACAGGCACTGCTGCGCCAGCTTTCTGTCTTTGCCGGCACCTTCACGGCGGCCGATGCGTTCGAACTCCTCGGCGGGGACACTTTGCACCCACTCACGATCTCTGATCAGCTCGACGAGCTCGTCGACCACTCACTCGTGATCGCAGATGTCTCGGCCGATGTTGCTGAATATCGGCTGCTCGAAACCATGCGCGAGTTCGGCGGGGCAGCGATGGGCGACCAGCGCGAGGCCTTGCACGAGACCCATGCCGAGCACTACGCGCATCTAGCGCGTCGACTGCACGAACAGATGCTCAGCGGCGGCGAAGGCGTCGCCGTACAGCACCGGAATCGGGCTCACGACGACATCCGCGCCGCATACATCTGGAACCGCGACCACGGGCGGGTCGACCTCGTGGCCGACATCGTCTCGCATGCTGCCCTCGACGTGATGATGCACGCGCGAATCGAATTGGCCGTCTGGGCAACGGAAGCCGTGGATCAGCTCGATCTAACTTCGATCACGATCGCCGATCGGTGTTGCCTCTTCCAAACGGCGGCGTGTCTCGAGATGAACGAAGGCCGCATCGAACGTGCCCGCGACCTGATCGACCGGGCTGAGACCGCGAGCCTCGAACTCTCGCCGGATGAGATCCCCGCCGATCTGGTGGGTGGCAGTGCGCTCTGTTTCTTTCTTGGTCTACTTGCCGACGGAGACGCAATCGCCGCGCGGTTGAGCGCACGGCTCGAACCGCTCGACGCATCGGTTGTTCGGGCGATGACGATCATTGTTCGATCCGCAATCCACGGCTATTGGAACCAGCCGGACAGCGCTCGAGAGTTCGCAGAGACGGCCCTCGACCTGCTCCGCGAGCACGAGCTGCCGACGTGGCGCACACTCGCCGAGTGGCAGGTCGCCCGATATTCGGACCTCGATCCGATCGAGCTGTCGGAGCGGGTCAGGGGCTATCGCGATCGATTCCTCGAAGCACGCAATTCATTCCTCGCCGCTACTGCCAGTCGCCAAATTCTCGGCCTCGAGTCGGCACGGGCCTCGGCTCAATCAAACGCCATGACCGATGCCGTCGACGCAATGGCGCAACTTGCGACAGACGATCCTCGCGAGGCGATCGGATGGATCATGCAGTCGGCGATTCTCCTACTCAGGGCGGGATGCCACGCACAGGCGCTCGGCCTGCTCGGTTGGGAACAGCGCAACCGCGTCACACCAGTCCATCCCGATCAGCTCGCGGCCATCGACCGGTTGATGCCGGCCGTCCGAGACGTGCTCGACGAGGAGAATGTTGCTGCAGCAACCGAGGCGCTGACCGCCAGCACGCTGCGCGAGGCGCTCGATTTCACGAAAGTTGCGCTGACCGATGCCTCGCTACGTGACCCGGTCTCACCCGCAGCCGGTTAGAAGACCACTGTCGGGTCGAACGCGTCCCATAGCACCCTGCCGACGTCCTGGCGGAAGTTCATCTCGATCTTGAATCCGACCCTCACTTCTTGGTCGGCGATGCCGAGATCGGTTCCGAGGGGATGGCTCTTGATCTTCTGGATGCTCAGTGAATAGGAGGTTGGTAGCTGCTGAAAGGACACCTTTTCGATCGTTGCGCGCGAATCGCACAACTGCTGCATTCCCGCGTCCGTGCCGCATTCGATCGAACGGACCTGCTTGAGATAGATCTCCGGCAGAGACATCTCGATTGCATCTTCCGAGAGATCTACTGCAATGCCGAGCCCAGCGGTCAGGTCGATGCTGTGCTCTGCCTTCACCGTGTCGACGACGGCGCGGGCGAAGGCGGCAACGGTCGTGCCGACGCGTGCACCGTCGACCGTGCTGGCAGTCGGCGTGAGCCTCAACAACTCCATGTACGAGGGCTGGTTGCCCGGCTTGAAGTCGAGACCATACGTCTGCATCGACAGCGACGCATCGGTCTCGGTGGGAAGGTCGATCACGCCCATCGACTTCGGCCATCCGTACATCTCTCTGCCGGTCGCCATCGACATCGGGTTGTCGACCCAGATGTACGACGTGAACATCCAAAAGTTCTTTGCCTTCTTTTCCGCGCCCGTCCCCGACACTTGGACAACCGGCACCCATACCGCCAGTTGCTTCTCGTTGACGCTGCCGTATGTGTTGTACGGCGGAGTCAACGGCACAACGTTGACGATGTCGCCGGCGCTCAACATGACAATGGGAGCCAGCGGACGGAACTCGGCAGCACCCAACGTCGGCCGGGTGAGCACCAGATCGACGAGGCGTTCGAGCGCGCCGATGTCGGCCAAGACCATGAAGCTGTAGAGGGTTGTGTTGAGGCAGTCGTACGGGCCTGGGAACGTGTCGAGCCCGCCGAACTCGACGTACGTCGGGGGCTCGGCAACACCGCGCCCGTCGACCAGCGGACCATGCTCGCCCGGCACATATGAGGGTGACCCGCACAGAGCACGCGATGCCATGCGCCCCGACGCGAATGCGGCTTCGACCGATCCTCCGTCGATGCCGTTGCGCGTCCAGTCGCCCGCCAACACCATGTTCGTGTACCCGCTGTCGTCCGAGCGAAGTCGATACTGCACCGTGCCGGCGGGAGTTGTGACGTACCGCTCCGTTCCCTGGGTGTTGGCGCGCCAGTACTGGGCCTCGAATCTGTCAACGCCCTGTCCGTTGCTCTCGTCGACCAGTACATCCCAGTCGAAACCTGCCGGACCCACCGCTTTCGGCCAGACCTGTTTGGCCTCGTCCGACAGGAATTCGATCGCCTCTTTCTTCACCGCTGCGAGGTCGGCATCGTGATCGCCGCCATCTTTCAGCGGTCCGCAGAAGTAGCCGATGCTGTTGACCTCGCTGGCCGGGAACGCCTCCCTGGGGATCAGTTGCGACATGTCGCAGTACGTGTCGAGTGGTTCGAGATCGCTGGTCGAGATCGAACTGACCGTCGGCGACCAGCCGAGATCCTCCATCGTCTTGCCGGACCACAATTGCACGGCGCGCGTGCCGACGGTGGTGAGGTTGTCGAGCATCGCCTGAAACCTCGGACTGCGCTCGCCACCAAGGTCGGCACAGATCGGTTGCAAGCCGCCGACAGAGATACCCAGAACCACCTGGTCGAAATCCGTGCCTCGTCTCAACACAATCGGCGTGCGCTGCAGGGGGTTCGCCGTCTGCTCGAGATCCACCCCGGCCGCGCGCAACTTGTCGCCGTCGACGATGTGGTCCCAATCCGGCTCCGATGGCCAGCATGGCAACCCGCCGACGGGCACGAGGAATGGATAGTCGGCCTCGAGGTCGACCTGGGCGATCACTTCGATCGTTTCGATCGCGTCCTCGTCTGCGGCCGGAGTCAGCTTGGACACCCAATGAAACATCTTGAACTCGACGCCACGCTTCAACAACACCTCGTACATCGGGCCGAAAACGGTGTCTCCCATGCCGGCCATCATCTTGTAGGTGATGGCCCCTTTGTAGAGGCAGCCGATGCGCACCAGCGCCTCGATCGACTGGCCAGCGGCAAGGTTCGGCTTGGTCGGATCGCCGCTCTCGAAGCCAAAGGTGAGGTCGTAGAGCCCGCGTACGATCGGCGAGTTGTCGACCGAGAACTGCTCAGCACCGTTTCGCAGCAACCATGCGCTGAGCTCCTCGCCGTTCACCTTCTGGAAGCCGTCACCCATCAGGTTGTCGTTGACGATTCCGCTCACCATCGTGCCCAACAGATCGAGCGAGGTGAACGCGAAGCGAACTTCGTCCTCCTGCAGGTGGTGTTCGACCCACAGCTTCCACAGCAGATCTCGTGCGAAGCGCAACACCTTGCCGACACCTTCGAAGGCGTTGGCCAGCAGATGATCGACGCCCGACTCGAGGCGGTGGAGTTCGGCAGCGAGCAGCCTGACGACCTCGCGATGGACCTCGTGTTCGGCAGTAGTCGCAAGGTCATGGAACCACCGGGAGATGTGTTCGCTGACGACGTGGGCGACGTCACCGATCAGACCTCGGTCCAAGTGTTCGCTCGACGGCAGGACTTCTTCGCGGCGAAGACCGGCGATCGCCTCGATGCGCGTGAGGACCGCGTCGATCGACATGCGAAGCACCTCACCGATGTGAATGCGGTCTCCGTCACCGGGGACCCGGCTGTTCTCCGGGAAGTGCAGGATCTGCTTGTTCCAGCGATCGGCGTAGTGGTCATAGAACACGAGGTCGCTGCACCCGCTGACGGCCTCCTGCCACGTCGCGAGGGGCGTGCCGGGGGTACGGCCGAGCTCTGTGTAGACCCGCTGCAACACGTCGAACACGTTGTCGTAGAAGCCGAACAGCACATGCAACCCGTGCTCTTCGATGCGCTGGTGATGTTCGGAGTTGCGACCGCTCGCACACTTGCCGCCCAACCGCCACCCCGGCTGGTACACCGTGACCTTGTGCCGGGCACACAGCTCCGGCGTTGCGGTCAGTTCGAATGCTGCCGCAATAGCCCCGGGCCCACCGCCCAAGATCGCGACACGAGTAGTTGTTGCTTCCACCATGGCCCCCATCTGTCAGCGCCTCCGGAGAGAATCGAACTCCCAACCTACGGGGTAGAAACCCGCTGCTCTATCCGTTGAGCTACGGAGGCGTGGCCGAAGCCTATTCGGCAGCGACCAGGTGGCGGCGGAGGAAATCGAGCGCTGTGATCACGCTCATCTGGCGCATCTGCTCGCGTTGGCCAGGTAGCCGGACGGTCAGCGTGACAACGCTCTTGCCATCGTCCACTCCGACGCACAACGTGCCGACTGGCATGCCGTCTTGCTCAGCGGGGCCGGCGACGCCGGTGAGCGCAAGGCCGACATCGGCGTGAAGCACGCGCCTGACACCGGTAGCCATCGCACCCGCGGCAGCCTCGCTGACGACCGGACCCTCAGGTACACCGAGCAGGTCGAACTTCACATCGCTGGCGTACGAGACGATTGCGCCGCGCAGGACGTCGCTGGCCCCCGGCACAGCAGTGAGACGGCCGGACACCAGACCGCCCGTGACCGACTCGGCGAGACCCAGCGTGATCCCTCGATCGCGCATGAGGTCCAACGTCACCGATTCCATGGTCTCGTCGTCGACGCCGAAGACGTTCCCACCGATCACCTTGCGGACCTCGGCCTCCCACTCGTCGAGCAATGACTTGGCCTCTTCCTCGGTTGCAGCTTTCGCTGTCAATCGAACCTTCAAGCCTTCCCACCCACTGGCCAGGAACGCCAGGGTCGGATTGCCGAGATCGTCGAGCCTGCTGATCAACGGGTCGAGCTTTTCGTTGAGGCCGCTCTCGCTGTCCCCCCACGTGCGCAGGGTACGGCTCACGATCACCCCGGTTTCGCCCGAACGACGGCGAAGATCGGGCAACACCGCCCGCTCGACCATCTCCTTCATCTCGTGCGGCACCCCGGGTACTGCGTAGATCACCTTCTCCACACCGTCGACGGTGACGAGACAGATCAGACCAGGAGCCGTGCCACGAGTCTGCGGGATCACGGTCGCGCCGACCGGGACCAGCGCCTGGCGAAGGTTGTTGGGAGCCATGTGACGGCCACGCGAAGCGAACATCTCGGTGATCACGTCTGCGACCGCTTCATCCTCGACCAGCTCTACACCCATCACAGCGGTGATGGCCTCGCGAGTCAGGTCATCGTGCGTCGGGCCAAGGCCACCACAGACGATCACAGCATCGGCATCGGTCACGGTGAGCCGCAGCACTGCTTCGACCCGACCGAGGTTGTCGCCGACTTTCACCTGCATCAGCGAGTCGATTCCGTTGGCGGCGAGATGTTCACCGAGCCACGCACTGTTGGTGTCGACGACCTGCCCGAGCAAAAGCTCGGTGCCGACAGCGACGATGTCACAACGCATTGGCCGTCACTCTCGGTCGGCGGGCGCGCCACATGTATTGACCTCCGCTGATGAGGGCCAGGGCGACCGAGGCCCAGAGCAGTCCGTTCCACAACCACTTGGCGTCGACCGCAGTCAACGGCGCGAGAGCGAAACCAACCGAGAGTTGTTGCGTCACCGTCTTCACCTTGGCGATTTTGCTGGCCGGCACGCTGACACCTTTGGCCCCGACGAACGTGCGGTAGAGGCTGATGGCCAGCTCGCGGGCGGCGATGATGACGACTGGCACGACCCAGTAGACGTGGCTGTTGACGAGGAAGATCATCGCCCCTAGGACGAGGACCTTGTCTGCCAGCGGATCGAGGAACGCCCCGACCGTCGTCGCCCCGTGACGACGAGCGAGGAAGCCGTCGATCCCGTCGGTGCTGCACAACACGAACCACAGCGCGAACGCGACCCATGACCCGCCCGGCTCGTCGGGGATCAGTACGAACATGAACGGCGCAATCAGAACCCGTGCCACGGTGACCAGATTTGCCCAGGTCTTGACGGCTGACGGGTCGACGGGCATCAGTCCGATTCTGCCACGAGGTCCGGTCCGATGGCGTCAACGATCCGCACCGCGTGGAACTGCCCGACGGTCAGATCGGAAGGCACCTCGATGATGCCGTCGATCTCGGGAGCCTCTCGGCTGCTACGAGCCACGCCGACCTCGTCGACCAAAACCTTCACAGTGGCACCGATCAGTGCATCTCGACGCCGCGCCGTGATGTCGTCTTGCAACTCGCGCAACTCCGCGAGCCGTTCGTTCATCAGGCTCGATCCGACGACGCCGTCGAGCCCCAACGCGTACGTGCCCTCCTCGGCGCTGTACCGGAAGAATCCGCACCAGTCGAGCTCGGCCTCTTCGACGAACCGCAGCAGTTGGTCGTGGTCCTCTTCGGTCTCGCCCGGGTATCCGACGATGAAGTTGCTGCGGAAGGCTGCATCAGGTTGACGCTTCCGAATGTCCTCGATGCGCCGCAGGAACCTGTCGCCGTCGCCCCATCGCCGCATGCGCCGCAGAAGCGGCTTGCTGACGTGTTGCAACGAGAGGTCGAAGTACGCCACCTCGGTCTCCAGGATCGCATCGATCAACTCGTCGGACAGGTCGCTGGGATAGAGATACAACAAGCGTGTCCATGGGGCGACCGCGCCCACTGCCTTGACCAGCGGCACGATGGATCCTGCGCCGAGGTCGTCAGGTCGGTCCTTGCCGTAGCTCGCCAGGTCCTGCGCCACGAGCACGATCTCCTGCGCCTCGAGCTGCTCGACCTCGGCGAGGATCGAGGAAACATCGCGGCTGCGCTGCGGCCCGCGAAACGACGGGATCGCGCAGAAACCACAGCTGCGATCGCATCCTTCGGCGATCTTGATGTAGGCCCACGGACTAGCGGATTTCGGCCTCGGCAGGTTCAACAGGTCCAGCATCGGGATCGGCGCATCGCTGATGGACAAAGGCTTGCGCCCGAGATTGACCGGTACGCCGAACCCGGCGACCTGATCGACCTCGGGCAGCGCATTTGCCAGCTCGTCGCCATAGCGCTCGGCCATGCAGCCCGTGACGACGAGGCGCGCACCGGTCTTGCGTTGGTCCTCCAGTGCCAGGATCATGTCGATGGACTCCTTGCGCGCTTCGTCGATGAATGCGCAAGTGTTGACCACGACCAGGTCCGCGAGAGCAACCTCGTCGGTCGGAGTCATCCCGTCGGCGAGCAAGGTCCCGATGAGCTTGTCGCTGTCGACCTGGTTCTTCGGGCACCCCAAGGTCTCGACGTAAAAGCGCTGTGCCACGACGGTCCAGGCTATCGACGGGACCCGTTGTTGTCCGAGTGTTTGCGGCGCATCGGAGTGTTTGCCGCCCGCCCGAGGTGTACGGAAACACTCCGATAAACGACAACTGCGACCCGGAAACAGGAGGTCGCCCAGCTACATCGGCGTGAAGCATCCACCGTTGTTGCACAGGTACAGAGCGCCGTCCGGACCGATCGCCGCGCCGTTCGGGCCGCCGGGGATCTCTGCGATCGTTTCCTTCGAGCCGTCGGGTTGGATGCGCGTGAGCCTCGGCCCGAACATCTCGACCACGATCACGGAACCATCCGGCATCGCGATTGGGCCCTCGGGAAAGCGCAGACCTGACGCGACCTCGGTGAGCTCGTGCATCAGAGGTCGCGGTTGCGGTACGCCTGCTGCAACAACTCGAACTCTTCGACCGTCATCAGCACGGAGCGGGCCTTGGAACCCTCACTGGGCCCGACGACACCGCTCTGCTCGAGCAGATCCATGAGTCGCCCGGCGCGAGCGAACCCAACCTTCAACTTGCGCTGCAACATGGAGGTTGACCCGAGCTGACTGCGCACGACAAGCTCCATCGCCTGACGCATCAGGGTCTCGTCCTCGTCGTCGTCGCTGTGGGTGCCCGTGTACAGCCCGCCGGCACCACCGTCACCCTCGTCGCCCTCGACACCGCTGATGTAGACCACGTCGGGCTCCTGCCGCCGCCAGTGGGCGACAACCTTACGGACCTCTTCCTCGCTGACGAACGAGCCCTGGATGCGTTGGGAGACGTTGGAGTTTCCGGGCAACAGCAACATGTCGCCTTTGCCGACCAGCTTCTCGGCGCCTGGCTGGTCGAGGATGACCCGGCTGTCGGTGAGACTGTTGACGGCGTACGCCGCCCGTGCGGGGATGTTGGCCTTGATCACACCGGTGATGACGTTGACGGACGGCCGCTGGGTCGCCACGATCAGGTGCACCCCGACGGCGCGGGCCTTTTGGGCAATGCGGGTGATGCTCTCCTCGACGTCGCGGGCGGCGACCATCATCAGGTCGTTGAGCTCGTCGACGATGATGACGATGTACGGCAGTCGCTCGAATTGACGGTCGGAACCGGGGTCGGCCTTCAGCTCGCCGCGGTCATGTGCCGCGTTGTAGCCGGTGATGTCGCGGAAGCCGACCTCGAAGAGGAGGTCGTAGCGCCGCTCCATCTCCTTCACTGCCCAACCGAGAGCGTTGGCCGCCTTCTTCGGGTTGGTCACCGGCTGGGTGAGCAGGTGCGGCAGGCGGTTGTACTGACCCATTTCGACCTGCTTGGGATCGATGAGGATCAGCCGGACCTGGTCCGGCGTGCTGCGCATGAGAATTGAGGTGAGGATGGAATTGAGGCCGCTGGATTTCCCGGCGCCGGTCGTTCCGGCAATCAGCAGGTGGGGTGTGGTCGCCAGGTGGAGGAAGACGGACCTGCCGGCGATGTCTTTGCCGATGGCAACCTCGAGGGGATGAGACGCCGTCTTGGCTTCCGGCGAAGCCAAGATGTCGCCGAGGCTGACGAGTTGACGACTGTGGTTGGGCACCTCGACTCCGATGGCCGTGCGTCCGGGGATGGGCGCCAGGATTCGCACGTCGGTGGCGGCCATCGCGTAGGCGATGTCGCGGTTGAGGCTGGTGACCCTGGCCACCTTGACGCCAGACCCGAGCTCGAGCTCGTAGCGCGTGACCGTGGGGCCGACCGTCTGGCCCAGCAGTTTCGTCTCGACCCCGTGCGAGGTGAGCGCGTCGACCAGGGTTCGTCCGCGCGCTTCGACCTCTGCCTTGTTGATCGTCTGTTGCGTCGACCGGGTGAGCATGTTGGCCGGCGGCAGCGTCCATTGACCGCGCTTGGCGCCTGGGCCGAGCTCGAGCTCGGACTGCTCAGTGAAGCCAGGATCATTGGCGCCGGGAGGCGGCAACTGGCGCTGCATCCGTGGCTTGCGTGATTTCGCAGGCTCGTCCCAATCCTCGTCGAGCGCCGCGTCGTAGATCGTCGGCATCGGCAGTTCGCCCGAGGCCTGGCGATCGCTCCTCAGCGTCGACATGTTGCCGAACGCGGTACGCGCCCTGCGACCGATCGGGACCGCGACGGCCCCGACTCCCCTACTCGTGTGAGTCAACATCGTTCGCAGCGATACACCTGTCAGCACCAGGGCTCCACCGATGCAAGCGGCGACGAGCACGATGATCGCGCCGCCGGAGGCGATGAGGCTGCGCAGCGGTTCTCCGACCAGCGCACCAATCCACCCGCCGGCCTTCCCGAGCGTGTCGAAGTCGGCCATGATCTTGTCCGGCCCGCGTACCACGTGCAGCAGGCCGAGCAACGACAGTCCCAACAACCCCCAGCCGATGGCCAGTCGGAAGCGGCGCATGCTCTGCCCTTTGCCGACCAGGGCGGCACCGATCGCGATGAGCGCGATGGGCACGACGAACCGCCCGAGCCCGGTGAGCCAGCCCACCACCGTCTCGACCCCACGGCCGAGAGGACCAGCCAGGTCGAGGTAGATGGCCAGGCCGAGCAGCAGACCGACGGCGATGAAGCCGATGCCGGCAAATTCGTGCTCGCGACCCTCGATCGCCTGGCGAAGCTCGGCCGACGCCTGGCCACGACGTGTCGACGGGGTCGGTGCCGTTGGCGCCGGCTTCGCCGGCGCCCGTTTGGCAGTGGTCGTGGTCTTCGACCGCTTCTTGGGTTGACCCCACGTCGTCATAGAGATTCCAACGGTACCAACAGGGTGTTACCTATACGGGGCACTGTCAGTTGGGGGTCACCGACTGAACGCTGCCGTCCGGTCCGACTATGACCACTAGCTGGCCTCCCTGTTTGGAGGTGACGGCCACGCTGTATCGAACGGTGCCCCCTTCCCCGCCTTCGACGAAGAACAGGTCAGGGCTCGATTCGGGAAGCTGCTCCTGCAACTTGCTGAGCACCTTGGCGGGATCGAAATTCAGCGCCGAGGCCGCGAAGCTGAACCCTGTCGCCGCGGCACCATCCGTGGAGGAGAGCTCGCCGTCGATGTACACCCACGGCTGGGCGACCTTGCCGTCGTTCAGCGCGACGATGACGTTCACGAGGTGCGCTGTGGCGTTGATCTCGAAGTACTGCTGCGGCCCGCCGAGCTTGGCTTCGAGCGCGTTCACCGCGTCGTGGATCTTCCCAACGAGGGGCAACGCGCCCGCCGTTCCATCAGAAATGGTCGTCGACGACGCCACGGTTTCCGTGGACGATCCGCCGGAATCGCTGCACGCGCCGAGTGCGATCGCTGCGGCGACGACAAACCGGCAAGTGGCCGAGGCCACTCTGTTCAGGCCTCCATGACGACGGGGACGATCATCGGCCGCCGTTTGGTGCGCTCGTTGACGAACTTCCCGGCTGCTCTGCGCACATCGCGCTCGAGCGACTCGACGTCGCGAACGCCGGCGGCGAGCGTCTTCTCGACGGCATCGGAAACGGCATCGCATGCCTCGTCGAGCAGGTCCTCGGCTTCGGGCGCGTAGACCCAGCCACGGGTGATGATCTCCGGGCCGACCAAGACCTTGCCGGTCTCGATGTCGACCGTGACAACGACCACCACGACACCTTCCTCGGCGAGAACCTTGCGGTCGCGGAGCACACCTTGGCCAACATCGCCGACGATGCCGTCGACGTAGAGGTACCCGGCGGGCACGCGACCGGTGGCAGCAAGGCCTTCATCGCTGAGCGTCAGCACGTCGCCGTCTTCGCAGACGAGGACATGATCGCGCGGCACACCCATCAGATATCCGAGCTTGGCGTTGGCGACCATGTGCCGGTACTCACCGTGAATGGGAACGAAGAAATCCGGCCGGGTCAGTGAAAGGTAGGTCTTCAACTCGTCGGCCTGAGCGTGGCCGGTGGCGTGAACGTCAGCGACGCCGGAGTGAATGACCTGGGCGCCGGCACGCAACAATCCGTCGATCACCTTGTTGACGTTTCCCTCGTTGCCCGGAATCGCATGGCTGGACAAGATGACCGTGTCGGTCTCACCGATCTTGACCCACTTGTTCTCGCCGCGACCCAACAGCGCGAGCGCCGACATGGGTTCGCCTTGTGAACCCGTCGAGATCACGCACACCTTGCCAGGCGGGTAGTCGTCGATGGCTTCGATGTCGACCAGTGACTTGTCGGGAATGGTGACGACACCAAGGTCGCGACCCATCCGAACGTTCTTCTTCATGCTGAGACCCAGCGTCGCGACGACCCGCCCCTCGGCTACGGCGGCGTCGGCGATCTGCTGGATCCGATGCAGGTGGCTGGCAAAGCTGGCAGTGATGATTCGCTGACCGCGCTGCTCGGCGAATATCCCCCGCAACACAGCGCCGACGCCGGTCTCGGACGGAGCGTGTCCTTGCTCTTCCGCGTTGGTCGAGTCAGCCAGCAGCAGGCGGACGCCTTCGTTGGACGCGATGGAGCCGATGCGGGCGAGGTCGGTGCGACGGCCGTCGACAGGGGTGAGGTCGATCTTGAAGTCGCCTGAGTGCAGGATCACGCCCTGCGGGGTGTGAATCGCGATCGCATGCGCATGCGGTACGGAGTGGGTGACCGGGATGAACTCGACGTCGAATGGCCCGATCATCCGCCGCTCGCCGTCTCGGACGACGACGAGATCCGTCTTGCCCAACAATCCCGCTTCTTCGATGCGGTTGCGAGCGAGGCCGAGCGTGACGGCGGAGCCGAAGATCGGGAAGCTCAACTCACGTAAGAGGTAGTGCAACGCGCCAACGTGATCTTCGTGGCCGTGCGTCGCGACGAGGCCTTCGATCCGGGCGGCGTTTTCGCGCAGCCAGGTGAAGTCGGGCAGCACCAGGTCGATGCCGTGCATGTCGGCGTCGGGGAACATCAACCCGCAATCGATCAACAACACCCGACCCTGCTGCTCGATGGCCATGCAATTTCGGCCGATCTCCCCGAGCCCGCCCAGGAAGACCACGCGAACG